>DATDTH010000206.1:0-3340 GCA_035290985.1 Pseudomonas sp.
TCTGCAGGTTGAGCAGCTGATAACCGGCGCGGATCACCCGGTTCAGGACCGGCTCTTCCATGCCCAGGTCGGCGAGGAATTCGGCTTTCTCGTCGTCTTCCAGTTCGCCAATCTCGGCTTCCAGCTTGTTGCAGATCGGCACCACTATGGCGCCCTCGGCGTCGGCGATGGCACGTACCACGTCGAGCAGCGGGTTGTTCTCGAAGCCGTCTTCGGCGACGTTGGCGATGTACATCACCGGCTTGACGGTCAGCAGGTGGAAGCTCTTGATCAGCTGCTTGTCGTCATCGCTCAGGGTCTTGAGCAGAGTGCGCGCCGGCTTGCCTTCGCTGAAGTGCGGGATCAGCTTTTCCATCAGGGCCTTTTGCGCCACGGCCTCCTTGTCGCCGCCCTTGGCGTTGCGGGTGACCTTCTGCAGTTGCTTCTCGAGGCTGTCGAGGTCGGCGAAGATCAGCTCGAGGTCGATAATCTCGATGTCGCGCTTGGGGTCGACGCTGTTGGAGACGTGAATCACGTTCTCGTCCTGGAAGCAGCGCACCACGTGGGCGATGGCGTCGGTCTCGCGGATATTGGCGAGAAATTTGTTGCCCAGGCCTTCACCCTTGGAGGCACCGGCCACCAGGCCGGCGATGTCGACGAACTCCATGGTGGTCGGCAGCACGCGCTCGGGCTTGACGATGGCGGCCAGGGCCTCCAGGCGCGCGTCGGGCATCGGCACTATGCCGGTATTGGGCTCGATGGTGCAGAAAGGGAAGTTCTCCGCGCTGATACCGGCTTTGGTCAGGGCATTGAACAGGGTGGACTTGCCGACGTTGGGCAGGCCGACGATGCCGCAGTTGAATCCCATGGTGTATCCCTCGCGGAGATGAGTACGGTAAATAGAGTGTTCAGGCCTTCTGGCTGTGCAGGAGCTTCATCGCACGGTTCCAGTCCCCGGCGAGAATCTCGGGCAGCACGCCGAGGGCAAAATCGATGCTGGTGTCCAGCAGGTCCTGCTCGCTGCGCGGCGCGCGGCCGAGCACGAAGTTGGAAACCTGGCTGCTGTGCCCCGGGTGGCCGATGCCGAGCCGCAGGCGGTGAAAGCTGTTCTGGTTGCCGAGCTGGGCGATGATGTCGCGCAGGCCGTTGTGTCCGCCGTGTCCGCCGCCCTGCTTGAAGCGGGCTACGCCCGGCGAGAGGTCGAGTTCGTCGTGGGCCACCAGAATGGCTTCCGGGGGTATGCGGAAGAAATTCGCCAGTGCCGCGACGGCTTGGCCGCTGCGATTCATAAAGGTGGTGGGGATCAGCAGGCGCACATCGCGCCCCTGGTGGCTGAATTTGCCGACCAGGCCGAAATACTTGCGATCGGCACTCAGCTGGGCACCCTGGCTGGCGGCCAGGCGCTCAACAAAAAGGGCCCCCGCGTTGTGCCGGGTCTGTTCGTATTCAGGGCCTGGATTACCCAGGCCGACGATCAGTTGTATGGCAGTCACGACGGGAGCCCTTGTTCAGGCAGACGAGTAAAGCTTACTCGGCAGCGCCTTCTTCTTTAGCGACGCGCGAAGCGTGAGCGTTGGCTACGGCCAGGTCGTTGCCGTGGGCCAGGGCCACGAACTGAACGCCTTGCGGTGCAACCAGGTCCGACAGGTGCAGGATCTGACCGATTTCGATATTGGCCATATCGACTTCGACGAATTCCGGCAGGTCTTTCGGCAGGCAGGAAACTTCGACTTCCACCAGGGTGTGCGAAATCTCGGCACCGTGTTGCTTGACGGCAACGCTGCTGTCCTGGTTCACGAAGTGCAGCGGTACGTGAGCGGTCAGCTTCTGGCCGGCGACGACGCGGATGAAGTCGGCATGCAGCACGTGGCCTTTAGCCGGGTGACGCTGCAGGGCTTTGATCACGACGCTTTCAACGGTGCCGCCAACGTTCAGGCTGATCACGTGGCTGAAGGCCGCTTCGTTTTCCAGCAGCTTGGCCACTTCTTTGGCCAGCATGCTGATCGATTGCGGGGCCTTGTCGCCGCCGTAAACCACGGCAGGTACCAGGCTGGCGAGACGACGCAGGCGGCGGCTCGCACCTTTCCCCAGGTCGGAACGCACTTCAGCGTTAAGGTTAAATTCGTTCATGGTGACTCTCCAAAATAACAACAACGCCCGTAACGCTTGCGACCGGCGTTCGGGCGACTCGGCAAAAAAGCCCCGCACGAGGCGGGGCACTTTTCGTTCTACGCGCTGCTGGCCAGGGGCTGAACCCTTAGCGGAACATCGCGCTGATCGATTCCTCATTGCTGATGCGACGTACCGCTTCAGCCACGACCGGTGCGATATCCAGTTGACGGATACGCGTACAGGCCTGTCCGGCGGCCGACAGCGGAATGGTGTTGGTCACCACCAGCTCGTCCAGCACGGAGTTTTCAATGTTTTCGATGGCCCGGCCCGAGAGCACCGGGTGGGTGCAATAGGCGAAGACCTTGGCGGCGCCATGGTCTTTCAGGGCCTTGGCCGCGTGACACAGGGTGCCGGCGGTATCGACCATGTCGTCGACCAGGATGCAGGTACGGCCTTCGATATCGCCGATGATGTGCATCACTTCCGAGTGGTTGGCTTTCTCACGACGCTTGTCGATGATCGCCAGGTCCACACCCAGGGATTTGGCCACGGCACGGGCACGCACCACGCCACCGATGTCCGGGGACACGATCATCAGGTTTTCGAAACGCTGATCCTCGATATCGTCCACCAGCACCGGGGAGCCGTAGATGTTGTCCACCGGGATATCGAAGAACCCCTGGATCTGGTCGGCGTGCAAATCGACGGTGAGCACGCGGTCGATACCGACCACGGTCAGCATGTCGGCCACCACTTTGGCGCTGATTGCCACACGGGCGGAACGCGGACGGCGATCCTGGCGGGCATAGCCGAAGTAGGGGATGACTGCGGTGATTCGCGACGCGGAGGAACGGCGGAAGGCGTCGGCCATTACCACCAGTTCCATCAGGTTGTCGTTGGTTGGCGCGCAGGTCGGCTGGATCAGGAAGACGTCTTTACCGCGGACGTTCTCATTGATCTCGATGCTGATTTCGCCGTCGGAAAATTTTCCAACGGAGGCATCGCCGAGGGGGATATGCAGCTGACGCACGATGCGTCGCGCCAGATCGGGGTTGGCATTCCCCGTAAAGACCATCATCTTGGACACGCGTATTACCTGTCGCTGAGGCTGGGCCTAATAAATCAAAAGCTGTCCAAGAAGCCCGCTGGTGCGGATTTCTCGAACAGCTTCCTGAGAATATGGCAGGGGCGGCTGGATTCGAACCAACGCATGGCAGGATCAAAACCTGCTGCCTTACCGCTTGGCGAC
>DATDTH010000207.1:0-5248 GCA_035290985.1 Pseudomonas sp.
GTTGCTCACCTACGTCGACCCGGCCGGCCAGACCACCGGCTACAGTTACAACCACCGTGGCCAGGTGCTGTCGCGCACCGATCCGTTGGGGCGGCGAGTGGCTTTCGAGTATGACGCCTACGGCCGATTGCAGGCGCTGACCAATGAAAATGGCGAAAGCTACCGCTTCGCCTGGGATGCCGCCGACCGCCTGACCGTCCAGCAGGACCTGGACGGCAGCGCGCGCCACTACCGCTACGACGCCCGGGACGAGATCGTGGCCGTGGCCTACGCGCCGGCGCCCCATGGCACCGGCCTGGCCAGCGTGCCGCAAACGCCGATCGCACCGATAGTCCACCACCTGGAACGCGACGCCGTTGGCCGGCTGGTCGGCAAGATCACCGACGACGGCCGCACTGAATACACCTACGATCCTCTGGATCAGTTGACCGCGGTGACCTTCACTGGCACCGATGGCGACACGCAGACGCTCGGCTTTGCCTACGATGCCCTCGGACGGTTGCTCGAAGAGCAGGGCGCCAACGGCAGCCTACAGCACGCCTACGACGAACTCGGCAACCTGCTGGAAACTCAGGTGCCGGATGGCCGCAGCGTCCGGCGTCTTTACTACGGCAGTGGCCACCTGCAAATTATCAGCCTCGACGACCAGATCGTCAGCCGCTTCGAGCGCGACCGTTTGCATCGCGAGGTGCTGCGCAGTCAGGGCCAACTCGTCACCCACAGTCAGTACGACCGCAGCGGCCGCGTCACTGCCCGTCTGCGCCGCCGCGCCGACCAGCCCGTGCAGCTCCCCGCCCTGGCCGAGCGGCGCTATGACTACGATCCCGGCGACAATCTGATCGGTCGCCTCGATCGAGATCCGCAGGCCAGTCGCGAACAACGTCAGCACCTGCACTACGATGCCAGCGGGCGCATCCTGGCCAGCCAGGACGGCACCCAGGGCCGACTGGAAACCTACGCTTACGATGCCGCCGCCAACCTACTCGACGGCCCGGCGCCCAACGCCGGCTGGGTGGTGCACAACAAGCTGGTCACCTACCAGGACAAACGTTACCGCTACGACGCCTTTGGCCGGCTGGTGGAAAAGCGCAGCGGTAACCGCCGCGTGCAACGCCTGCGCTACGACGCCGAGCACCGTCTAGTCGAAGTGGCGAGCCACGATGGCGTACGGGAAACCCGGGTGGCCATGCGTTACGACCCGCTCGGCCGTCGCATCGAAAAGACCGAACACGATGCCAGCGGCCAGGTCCTCGGCAAGACCGCTTTTACCTGGGACGGCATGCGCCTGCTCGGCGAGGAGAAGGACGGCCGTAGTAGCCTCTACCTTTATGATGGCGACAGCTACGACCCGTTGGCCCGCGTCGACGGTCAGGGCGCCCAGGCGCGCATCCGTTATTACCACAGTGACCCTAACGGCCTGCCCCAGCAACTTACCGAAGCCGACGGTCACTGCCTCTGGCAGGCTACCTATATGGTCTGGGGCAACACCGTAACGGAACAGCGCGAGCCCCGCTTTATCGAAGAGCAGAACCTGCGTTTCCAGGGCCAGTACCTCGACCGGGAGACCGGTCTGCATTACAACACCTTCCGGTTTTACGACCCGGATATCGGGCGGTTCATCTCGCCGGACCCAATCGGGTTAGCGGGCGGAATCAACCTTTACCAGTACGCTCCGAATCCCGTAGCCTGGATCGACCCCCTCGGGCTGAAGTGCAATAGCGCCTGGAACAGCTTCCAGGCGCGCTCCAAGGGCGCATTCTCTTCACGTGGCCAGGCAGCCAAAGCCTACGCGCTCTGGAAGAAAAAAGACTGGCCAGCGCTGGAAGCATTTATGGGGGGCGGAGCATGGCCGCCAAACCGGGGCTTCATCAGGGTAAAACCGACCGTGCTGCAGCCAGGTACCAGGATAGATCGTTACGGCGGCTGGATGGATAACGGAAAATTCAAGGATACGGGAACCTTCGCGTCTCCAGCAGGTGCATCCTTCGGTAGCCGGGCACTCCCTGCCAATACACTGACCAAACCACTGAACACTTATGAAGTGGTCAAGCCCATAAAGGCGGATGCAGGCGGGGCGATACCCTGGTTCGGACAACCCGGAAAAGGAACTCAATACGAACTGTCTAAATCCATTGGAGAGCTCTTGAAACAGGGAGCGATCAAAAAAATCTGATGACCTGGGCATTCGAATGAAAAATCTTCTGAAAAGAAAGAAACAGCTATTCGACGGTGACGACAACCCGTTCTACAGCTTTAGCTGTCTGGTGGACGTGCCCGGTGGCGGTCAATTGCGCTTCGACAACCAACAGACCTGCTACCTATGGGAGCTGGGGGAAAAACGGGCGGACGAGGTGGTGAGTCTGATAGGCGGGGCAAAGAAAATCGTCGATTTCCCCGGCGATACGCCGTCGTACAAACAGGGCAACCTCGCGCTCCATTGTCAGCGGGCAGTCGACGAACGCTCGGGCAGCAGCTTCCTGATAGTCGTGGCTGGCGGAGAGCTGCAGCCGGCGAGATATGCCCTCTATCTTGCCGGTCTGTTCGCAGACGCCTGAGTGGCCTTGTAGACCCATTCGCTGATTCGGCCGCGCCGCAAGCTGAAGGGCCTGAAACATGCCTCGCAAGCGAGATGCCGCGCCCAGCATGAGCGCAGCTCGAGCGAGCTTGCCAGCGCAAGCGTGTTGCTGACGTCGATGCAGTGGGTTGCTCGCCGTAGTCGGCATTGGCATTAGAGGTATTCACCCCTCAGCGTTCAGAGCGGATATGTCTTTCGTTCTACATGTTCTCGCTTTTGAATCAACCGATGTCCGTTGAGGGTGAACCCGGGGTGTGACGCCAAATACAGCATTCCTCCCGCGGGTCTGCTAAACATTCAGCTACGGTTTTCATCCTGGATGCCGAGCGACGACGTTCCGGTTTTACCTCAGGTAGCTCATCCCGTGCGCTACCGGGATTTTCCACCGCAGAGCCTCAGGCAGGGATCGCAATGGCAATCACCCAACAGACCCGCATGGTCCAGATCGACAGCCCGCTCGGGGCTGATGTGCTGTTCCTGCACAAGCTGGATGGCGTCGAGGAGCTGGGGCGGTTGTTCGAGTACGACCTGAGCCTGGTCTCGGAGAACCCGGCGATCAAGCTCGACAGCCTGCTCGGCAAGCCCATGGGCCTGGCGCTGGAGCTGCACGACGGCAGCCAGCGGCATTTCCACGGCATCGCCTGCCGCTGCAGCCAGGGCGCCGGCATCGGCCAGTTCGCGGCCTACCGAGTGACCCTGCGGCCCTGGCTCTGGTTGCTGTCGCGCACCTCCGACTGTCGGATCTTCCAGAACAAGACGGTGCCGGACATCATCAAGCAGGTGTTCCGCGACCTGGGTTTTTCCGACTTCGAGGACGCGCTGAGCAGCGCCTATCGTGAGTGGGACTACTGCGTGCAGTACCGCGAGACCAGTTTCGATTTCGTCAGCCGGCTGATGGAGCAGGAAGGCATCTACTACTACTTCCGCCACGAGAAGGGCCGCCATGTGATGGTGCTGGCGGACGCCTACGGCGCCCATGGCACGGTGCCGAACTACGCCAGCGTGCCTTACTACCCGCCGACCGAGGAGAAGCGCGAGCGCGACCATATCTTCGACTGGCACCTGGACCAGGAGGTGCAACCGGGCTCGCTGGCGCTCAACGACTACGATTTCCAGCGCCCGGGTGCGCGCCTGGACGTGCGCTCGGCCATCAGCCGGTCGCATACGGCGGCCGATTACCCGCTGTACGACTACCCCGGCGAATATGTGCATAGCGGCGACGGCGAGCATTACGCGCGCACGCGCATCGAAGCGATCCAGACCCAGTTCGAGCGCGTGCAGTTGCGCGGCAACGCGCGGGGCCTGGGCTCCGGCCATCTGTTCAAGCTCAGCGGCTACCCGCGCGAGGACCAGAACCGCGAATACTTGCTCGTCACGGCCCGCTATCGCATCGTTCAGGAATTCTACGAGTCGGGCCAGGGCGGCGGCGAACTGCAGTTCGAGAGCGGTTTCGACTGCATCGATGCCAGCCAGGCCTACCGTCCGCTGCCGACCACGGTGCGGCCGATCGTCCAGGGCCCGCAGACCGCCCTGGTGGTTGGCCCCAAGGGCGAGGAAATCTGGACCGACCAGTACGGCCGGGTCAAGGTGCACTTCTATTGGGACCGCCATGACCAGTCCAACGAAAACAGCTCCTGCTGGATGCGCGTCTCCCAGTCCTGGGCCGGCAAGAACTGGGGATCGATCCAGATTCCGCGCATCGGCCAGGAAGTGATAGTGGGTTTCCTCGAGGGCGACCCCGACCGGCCGATCATCACCGGACGGGTCTACAACGCCGAGCAGACCGTGCCCTACGAGCTACCCGCCAACGCCACCCAGAGCGGTACCAAGAGCCGCTCGAGCAAGGGCGGCACGCCGGCCAACTTCAACGAAATCCGCATGGAGGACAAGAAAGGCGCCGAGCAGCTGTTCATCCACGCGGAAAAGAACCAGGACATCGAGGTCGAGAACGACGAGACCCACTGGGTCGGCCATGACCGGACCAAGACCATCGATCACGACGAAACCGTGCACGTCAAACACGACCGCACCGAGACCGTCGACAACCACGAAACCATCACCATCGGGGTTGACCGCACCGAGAAGGTCGGCAACAACGAAAAGATCAGCATCGGGGTCAATCGCACCGAGGATGTCGGCAGCAACGAGAGCATCAGCATCGGTGCCAACCGCACCGAGAAGGTCGGCAGCGACGAAAGCATCAGCATCGGTGCCAACCGTACGGAAAAGGTCGGCAGCAACGAGACCATCACCATCGGTGCCAACCGTACGGAGAAGGTCGGCAGCGACGAAACCATCACCATCGGCGCCAACCGCAAGGAAAAGGTCGGCAGCGACGAAACCATCGAAATCGGCAGCAACCAGACCACCAGCATCGGCAAGAACGAATCGCGCAGCGTCGGCCAGAACCGTGGCACCGAGGTCGGCAAGGACGACAGCCTCCAGGTCGGCAAGAATTTTTCGCTGAACGCCGGTGACTCCATCACCCTGACCACGGGTGCGGCCAGCATCAGCATGAAGAAGGACGGCACCATCGTCATTCGCGGCAAGAACATCACCATCGACGGTTCCGGCGCCATCAACATCAAGGCCAGCAAGAACGTCGTCGTGAAGGGCCAGAAAATCCTGCAGAACTGAGCCACGCCTCGGTCACGGAGTACAGCACATGAGTGT
>DATDTH010000208.1:0-10266 GCA_035290985.1 Pseudomonas sp.
GGAAACCTACCCGCTGGTGGAGCGCATCGCCGCCAACACCGGCCGCGACATCCGCTCCCTGGTGGGCGACTCGAGCTTCCTCAAGCGCCTGGACCCCAAGCAGTTCACCGACGAACGTTTCGGCCTGCTGACCGTCACCGACATCCTCCAGGAACTGGAAAAACCCGGCCGCGACCCGCGCCCCGAATTCAAGACCGCCGCCTTCCAGGACGGGGTCGAGACCCTCAAGGACCTGGAACTGGGCATGGTCCTCGAAGGCGTAGTGACCAACGTCACCAACTTCGGCGCCTTCGTCGATATCGGCGTGCACCAGGACGGCCTGGTGCATATCTCGGCGCTGTCGGAAAAATTCATCAAGGACCCCCGCGAGGCGGTCAAGGCCGGCGACGTGGTCAAGGTCAAGGTGATGGAGGTCGACATTCCGCGCAACCGCATCGCCCTGTCGATGCGCATGTCCGACACCCCGGGCGAGAAGATCGAAGGCCAGCGCGGCGGCCGCCAGGGCGGGCAAGCGCGGGCACAGCAGAGCGCGCCACGCGCCGAGGCTAAACCGGCGGCCAGCGGCGCCATGGCCGCCCTGTTCGCCAATGCCAAGCAGTTGAAGAAGTAAGGCCGCAACGCCGGCTGCCGGGCACGCCCCGGCAGGTCGCTTCGGCACAAGACGCCTTCGCTTGGGAGTAACAGCTCGCGGCCGTGTCGGGTTAGGATTCCGATCAGAATGCCCAGGCGCAAAGACCCGTTACCTCTTCACCCTTGTAGACCGCCCGGGCCACCCCCATATTGGGGCGACTGACGCGTGAAGGATATCCAATGTTGAGCGAGCTTCTCTCCCGCCGCCTGGCTCTGCTGGGCGCGCGCGCTAACCTCTCCCTGCTCGAACAGTGCCTGCATGGCATCGAACGGGAATGCCTGCGCGTCGATGCCGATGGCCAGCTGGCCCTGACCCCGCACCCCGCCGTGCTGGGCTCGGCGCTGACCCATCCGCAGATCACCACGGACTATTCGGAGTCCCTGCTGGAGTTCATCACCCCGGCGGAACGGGACCCGGCCCAGACCCTGGCGAACCTGGAGCGCACCCATCGCTTCGCCAGCAGCCAGTTGGCCTTGGACGGCCAGTTCCTCTGGAGCCCGTCCATGCCCTGCGCCCTGCCGGAGGAGGAGCAGATTCCGATCGCCCGCTACGGCGACTCCCATATCGGCCGGCTCAAGTATGTCTACCGCCAGGGCCTGGCCCTGCGCTACGGCAAGACCATGCAATGCATCGCCGGCATCCATTACAACTACTCCCTGCCCGAGACCCTGTGGCCACTGCTGCAACTGGACGAGGGCGATACGCGCAGCCCGCGGGACTACCAGTCGGCCCGCTATATTGCGCAGATTCGCAATTTCCGCCGCTACAGCTGGCTGCTGATGTACCTGTTCGGCGCCTCGCCGGCCCTGGATGCCGGCTTTCTGCGCGGCCGCCCCCACCAGTTGCAGCAACTGGACGAACACAGCCTCTACCTGCCCCATGCCACCAGCCTGCGCATGAGCGACCTGGGCTACCAGAGCGCGGCCCAGGCCGGCCTGACCCCCTGCTATCACGACCTGCCCAGCTACATCGACAGCCTGCGCCAGGCCGTCGCCACGCCCTACCCGGACTATGTGGCGATCGGCACCCAGCGGGACGGCGAGTGGCTGCAGTTGAACACCAACGTCCTGCAGATCGAGAATGAGTACTACTCCAGCATCCGCCCCAAGCGCGTGACCCACAGCGGCGAGCGACCGATTCAGGCCCTGATGGCCCGCGGCGTGCAATACGTGGAAGTGCGCTGCCTGGACATCAACCCCTTCCTGCCCCTGGGTATCGACCTGATCGAGGCGCGTTTTCTCGACGCCTTCCTGCTGTACTGCGCCCTGCAGGACAGTCCGGCGCTGGCCGACGGCGAATGCCAGGCCTGCACCGACAACTTCCTCTCGGTGGTCAAGGAGGGTCGCCGTCCGGGCCTGCAGTTGCGGCGCGACGGCCAACCGGTGGAACTGCAGACCTGGGCCCACGCCCTGCTCGACGACATCCAGCACCTGGCCAGCCTGCTCGACCAGAGCCATGGCGGTACGGATCACAGTGCGGCGCTGGCGGCGCAACGGGCCAAGGTCGATGACCCCAGCCTGACGCCCTCGGCCCAGGTGCTGGCCGAACTGGCGAGCACGGGCGAGACCTTCGCCCAGTTCGCCTTGCGCCAGAGCAAGGTGCATGCCGAGTATTTCCGCGGCCAGCCCCTCGACGCTGCCGAACAGGCCGAGCAGGAAGCCCTGGTGCAGCGCTCACGGGAGGAACAGGCCGAACTGGAGCGCAACGAGGTGGGCGATTTCGACAGCTTCGTCGCGGCCTACCAGGCGAGCATCCTCGCCATCGGCCACTGAGCCACGGTGACGGGCTGCGCGCTTACGCGCAGCCCGTCACAAAACCGGCACGCCGGGGGCCTACCCGGCATCTAGGCTTACCCACATCCGGCCGGCGGCAGCTAGCATGAGGTAAATCATGTGACTGTGAGCTTGTCTCGATGGCGCCACCTGACGCGCTGCCCGACCAAGACCGGCATTGGAGCCTGGAGAGCCTGAACAAGGCCTATCAACAGGGCTACATGGCGGGCCTGACCGGCCAGACGAATACCCCGCAACCCCACAGCGCCGAGGTGCTGGCCGCCGCCTGGGAAGCCGGCTGGGATGACGGCCGCGAGCAATTCGAGATGCACCGGCAGAAGATCGCCTAGGCCGGCTCGCATTACGCGGGTTTCACCTAGGCGGCCCCACCCGCCCTACGAAAAGCCCGTAGGATGGGTTGAGCGCAGCGATACCCATCGAGCGGAATGTCGCCATACGGCGGACGGCAGATGAGCGTAGCGCCGTAGGTTGGGTTAGGCGCGCGGTGCGCAAGTCTGGGGCATACGCGTTGCGGCTAGCGACGTAACCCAACAAAATCCTGCGCCGCCAAGGCCCGGCGAAGCAGCCTGTCGGGTTACGCTTCGCTAACCCGACCTACGGTCTGCTGTTCGGCGAAACCCAGCGGGAGTCATTAGCTGGGTTTCGCTTCGCTCTACACCCGCCTACCTCTTCGCAGTGATTCAAACCCTTCCTTGTATTTACAGGCTCTTCTCGAAGATCTGCGAGTTGCGCTGGTAGTTGTACAGCGAGGCCCGGGCCGCCGGCAGGCGTTCCACGCCGCTGGGCTGGAAACCGCGCTCGCGGAACCAGTGGGCGGTGCGGGTGGTGAGCACGAACAGGGTCTTCAGGCCCTGGGCCCGGGCCCGCTCTTCGATGCGTTCCAGCAACTCGTCGCCGCGGCCGCCATGGCGGTAGTCCGGGTTGACCGCCAGGCAGGCCAGTTCGCCGCTATCGGAATCGGCGATCGGGTAGAGCGCCGCGCAGGCGATGATCAGTCCGTCGCGCTCGACAATGCTGAACTGCTCGACCTCGCGCTCCAGCACCTCCCGCGAACGCCGCACCAAAATGCCCTGTTCTTCCAACGGCTGGATCAACTCGATCAGGCCGCCGACATCCTCGATGCTCGCCTCGCGCAGGGACTCGAACTGCTCCTGGGTCACCAGGGTGCCGCCGCCATCACGGGTGAACAGCTCGGTCAGCAGCGCGCCGTCGTCGGCATAGCTGACGATATGGCTGCGCCGCACCCCGCCCCGGCAGGCCTGGGCGGCGGCATCCAGCAGCTCGGCCTGGTAGTTGCCGCCCAGGCGTTCCAGATGGCTGGCCACCTGCTGCGGGCGCAATTCGCGCACCAGCTTGCCGCTGTCGTCCAGCAGGCCGCGTTCGGCACCGAACAGCAGCAGCTTGTCGGCGCCCAGGTCGATGGCCGCACGGGTCGCCACGTCCTCGCAGGCCAGGTTGAAAATCTCCCCCGTGGGCGAATAACCCAGGGGCGAGAGCAGCACGATGGAGCGTTCATCGAGCAGCCGGCCGATGCCCTTGCGGTCGACCCGGCGCACTTCGCCGGTGTGGTGATAGTCGACGCCTTCGAGCACGCCGATCGGCCGCGCGGTGACGAAGTTGCCGCCCGCCACTCGCAGGCGCGAGCCCTGCATGGGCGAGGCCGCCAGGTCCATGGATAGGCGCGCCTCGAGGGCGATGCGCAACTGGCCGACGGCGTCTATCACGCATTCCAGGGTCGGCCCGTCGGTGATCCGCAAACCGTGGTGAAAGTGCGGCGTCAGCCCGCGCAAGGCCAGGCGCGCCTCGATCTGCGGACGCGAGCCGTGCACCAGGATCAGGCGCACGCCCAGGCTGTGCAGCAGCACCAGGTCGTGGACGATATTGCCGAAATTCGGATGGGCCAGCCCTTCGCCCGGCAGCATGACCACGAAGGTCCGGTCCCGGTGGGAATTGATATAGGGCGTGGCATGACGAAGCCAGTTGACGTAGTCGAGCATGACGAAATAAGCCTGCGATTCGGTAAGCGGAAAGTCGGGGGTGACGCATTGCAACGCTGAACTGGCCCAGCTTTATCGTCGAAAATACAGGCCCACGCCGGGTCTCCTCGAAGTCATACGTAACGAACCCGCGATCATGGCGCGGGGTCCAGGCAGTAATGCTGGATCAGCTCGCGCAACAGGTTCAGGGTCGGCTGCAGGCGATTCATGTCCAGGTACTCCCCCGGCTGGTGGGCACAGGCGATATCGACCGGGCCCAGCACCAGGGTCTCGCAGCCCAGTTGCTGCAGGTAGGGGGCCTCGGTACCGAAGGCCACCGAACCGGCCGGGTGCCCGGTCAGGCGCTCGGCCAGGCGCACCAGTTCGGCATCGGCGGCCTGTTCGAAGGGTGGCACGCTGGGAAACAGCGGGGCGAAATCGATGCTGACCCGGTGCTGCTCGGCCAGGGGCTGCAGCTTCTGCCGGATCGCGGCCCGCAGCCACTCGGGGTCCATGCCCGGTAAGGGCCGCAGGTCGAACTCCAGGGAGCACTGGCCGCAGATCCGGTTGGGGTTGTCGCCGCCATGGATGCAGCCGAGGTTGAGGGTCGGCTGCGGCACACTGAATTGCGGATTGCGGAACTCCCGTTGCCACTGTCCACGTAGCGCCAGCAACTCGCCGATGGCCGCATGCATGGCCTCCAGGGCGTTGTGGCCGAGGCTGGGGTCGGAGGAATGGCCGCTCTGGCCGAGGATATCCAGGCGTTCCATCATCACGCCCTTGTGCAGGCGCACGGGTTTCAGCCCGGTTGGCTCGCCGATCACCGCGGCGCGTCCCAGGGGCCGGCCGGCGGCGGCCAGGGCCCGGGCTCCGGACATCGAGCTTTCTTCGTCGCAGGTGGCGAGTATCAGCAGCGGCTGTCGGAATGGCTGATCCAGCAGCGGCCTGACGGCCTCGATCACCAGGGCGAAGAAGCCCTTCATGTCGCAGCTGCCCAGGCCCACCCAGCGCCCGTCGACCTCCGTCAACTTCAGCGGGTCGGTCTGCCATAGGGCCGCATCGAAGGGCACGGTGTCGCTGTGCCCGGCCAGCACCAGGCCACCGGGGCCGCTGCCATAACTGGCCAGCAGGTTGAACTTGCCGGGGGTGATTTCCTGGGTCTCGCAGGCGAAACCCAGGTCGCCGAGCCAGGCGGCCAACAACTCGATCACGCCCTGGTTGGACTGGTCCCACTGCGGCTGGGTGCAGCTCACCGACGGTGCGGCGATCAGCGCGGCGAATTGCGCTTTCAGGGACGGGATGGGCATCGGCGATCTCCACGGGCTAGGCCTGCATCATAGAGCCATCGCCCCCCCTGAATAAACCGTCAGAACGCTTGTCCTGTACACTGCGCGGCTACGGCAGCCACTCATTCTGGCTGCGCCTACGATATTCAGCGTTTGGATGGCCGGCCATGCAAAAAGAAACCGAAATCAAACTCCGCGTCAGCCGCGAAACCCTGGCCGCCTTGCGCGAGCATCCCCTGCTGAAAAAACGCAACAAGAGCGGCTGGGAACGCCGCGAGCTGTTCAACCAATATTTCGATACGCCCGAACGGGACCTGGCCAAGGCCAGGATCGCCCTGCGCATCCGCCGCGACGGCGACGAGTTGATCCAGACCCTCAAGACCCGCGGCCAGAGCGTCGCCGGCCTGTCCGAGCGCAACGAGTACGACTGGTCCCTGGCCAAGGCCAAGCTGGACCTGAAGAAACTCGACGACCAATGCTGGCCGGCCGAGCTGGCGGCGCTGGACAAGAAACAGATCAAGCCCCTGTTCACCACGGACTTCGTCCGCGAACGCGCGGAAATCGCCTGGGGCCGCGGCAAGGCCAAGGTGGTGATCGAAGCCGCCCTGGACCTGGGCAAGGTCCTGGCCGACGGCAAGGAAGAAGTCATCTGCGAGCTGGAGCTGGAGCTGCGCCAGGGTGAACCCGAGGCGCTGCTGGAACTGGCCGCCGAGCTGGCCGCCGACCTGGCGCTGATGCCCTGCGACATCAGCAAGGCCGAACGCGGCTATCGCCTGTTCGACGCCGGCAGCTATGCCGTAAGCCTGACGGCCCCGGTCGTGGACGTCGAGCAGCCCCTGGACGAGGCGTTCGCCGCCCTGGCCTGGTACCTGCTCGGCAGCAGCCAGCGCCTGGCCGAACAATACCGCTTCAACGGCCACTGGCGCCTGCTGGTCGACTGGGTCGAGCAACTGACCGAACTACGCGCCCTGCTGGCCAGCCTCGGCCAGGCCGCCCCGCGGGTGGCCAGCCATGAACTGCGTGGTGCCCTGGACGCCCTGCTGACCGACTGGCGCCCGCGCGTGCAAGCCGGGCAAGTGGACGAGACGGCCCGCCAGGCCGCACCAGGACAATTCGCCGAGGAGCTCGACGGCACCCGCTGGGGCCTGTTCTCCCTGAACGCCTCGCGCTGGTTGCTGGCGCGCGCCTGGACGGCCGAGCGCAACAACCGCGGTAATCGCCAAGGCGCCGCGGTACTGGGCAACTGGTTGCCGACCCTGCTCGCCGACGAAGGCGCGGCGCTGCAGCTCAAGCGTTATCAGCAGCAGCCGGAAGACCTGGCCGAGCAGCTGCCGCGCATCGAACGCCTGATGGTCTGGCTGCACCTGGCACGCAGCGTGCTGCTCGAGGTGCCGGAAGTCGATCGGCTGTACGGCGAGCTGAACAAGCTGCGCGAACTGGCCTACCGCCCGCTCGACGAGGAAGTGCTCGAGGCCCGTACCCAGCAGGCCCAGGCGCTGTTGAGCAATAAGGCCTGGAAGCAACTGACCCGCTAAACCTGGTCGCATTCCCGGATTGCGCTGCGCTTATCCGGGCTACATATCTGACCCGGTAAGGGAGCCTCAGGCGCGCGCTTTGCGAGCCTCCGCACAGGGGGCGCCAGGGCGCATCGCCTCGAGTCATGCAATCGGGCATGCTTGGCCCAGCCGAATCGTTCGACAAGGAGCCCCCATGTCCGCCCTCGCCCCCTCGACCCCGGATCGCCAGCTGGATCTGAATGATCTGCTGCGCGAACTGGTCGCCCAGGGCCGCCTGACCCAGGAAACCGCCGAGCAGTGCCTGGCGATCCGCCGCAGCGGCAGTAATAGCCTGCAGCATCCCCTGGAGTTTCTCGCCATCCAGCAGGTCGACGACCTGAGCCGCCCCGGCAAGAAGCTCGACCTGGAAAGCCTGACCCAGTGGCTGGCGGCGCATGCGGGCCAGCCCTACCTGCGCATCGACCCCCTGAAGATCGACGTCGCCGCGGTCACTCCGCTGATGTCCTATGCCTTCGCCCAGCGCCACCATATCCTCGCCGTGGCGGTCACGCCCGAGGCCGTGACCATCGCCAGCGCCCAGCCGTTCGCCCACAGCTGGGAAGCCAACCTGACCCATGTGCTGAAACGCTCGATCAAGCGGGTGGTGGCCAACCCGGCGGATATCCAGCGCTTCACCGTGGA
Source organism: Pseudomonas sp. (assembly GCA_035290985.1). GTDB lineage: Bacteria > Pseudomonadota > Gammaproteobacteria > Pseudomonadales > Pseudomonadaceae > Aquipseudomonas. The sequence goes on from DATDTH010000208.1 coordinate 7,885, forward strand.
ATTCTTTCGCCTGGCCAAGTCGGTCAGCGGCGCCAACGCGGTAGACAGCAAGAACAGCGGCCTGGGCAACTTCGAGCAGCTGCTCAACCTGGGCTCAGGCGACCAGGAACCGGACGCCAACGACGCCCATATCGTCAACATCGTCGACTGGCTGTTCCAGTACGCCTTCCAGCAGCGCGCCAGCGATATCCATATCGAGCCGCGACGGGAACAGGGCACCGTGCGCTTTCGCATCGACGGCGTGCTGCACAACGTCTATCAGTTCCCGCCCCAGGTGACCACGGCCATCGTCAGCCGCCTGAAAATCCTCGGGCGGATGAACGTCGCGGAAAAGCGCAAACCCCAGGACGGCCGGGTCAAGACCAAGACCCCGGACGGCGGCGAGGTCGAACTGCGTCTGTCGACCCTGCCCACCGCCTTCGGCGAAAAGATGGTGATGCGGATCTTCGACCCGGAAGTGCTGCTGAAGAACTTCGACCAGTTGGGCTTCTCGGTCGACGACCTGCGCCGCTGGCAGGAGATGACCCGCCAGCCCAATGGCATCATCCTGGTGACCGGCCCCACCGGCTCGGGCAAGACCACCACCCTCTACACCACCCTGAAAAAGCTGGCGACGCCCGAGGTCAACCTCTGCACCATCGAGGACCCGATCGAAATGATCGAGCCGGCCTTCAACCAGATGCAGGTGCAGCACAATATCGACCTGACCTTCGCCAGCGGCGTGCGCGCGCTGATGCGCCAGGACCCGGACATCATCATGATCGGCGAGATCCGCGACCTGGAAACCGCCGAGATGGCGATCCAGGCGGCCCTGACTGGGCACCTGGTGCTCTCGACCCTGCACACCAACGACGCACCCAGCGCCATCACCCGTTTGCTGGAGCTGGGCGTGCCCCACTACCTGCTCAAGGCCACCCTGATCGGGGTCATGGCCCAGCGCCTGGTGCGCACCCTCTGCCCGCACTGCAAGGCGCCGGCGGAACTGCTCGAGGAGGACTGGCAAGCCCTGACCAAACCCTGGAGCTCGCCCCTGCCCAGCGGCGCGCAGCGGGCGGTCGGTTGCCTGGAGTGCCGCGACACCGGCTACCGCGGCCGTGCCGGGGTCTACGAGATCATGCAGCTGAACGACAACATCAAGCCGCTGATCACCGCCGACACCGACATCGTCGCCCTGCGCCGCCAAGCCTTCAAGGATGGCATGCGCAGCCTGCGCCTGTCCGGCGCGCAGAAGGTCGCCGCCGGCCTGAGCACCATAGAGGAAGTGCTGCGCGTCACCCCGCAAAGCGAACAGCGCTGAGCTTCGTGGATAGCGTCTGCCGTGCATGAAGCAACCGTGCAATAAACGCGGGTTTCACCCGCCCTACCAGAGCCTCGCAGCGAATGACCTACGGGCTTCGCCGAAACGCTTTTCGTAGGGCGGGTTAGACGCGCAAAAAGCGGTCTGACAAACCACGCCGCACCCGCCGCGCGGCGTAACCCGCCATAGCGGACTCTGGATACCCGCCTTCGCGGGCATGACGAGTGAGGGTGAAAAAGCCTGCTAGCGAACGGCCTGCAGCCGGCGATGGTCGGCGACTTGCGCCACGGTCTTGGTCGACGGGCAATTCAGGTAGGCCGACGAACGCAGCCATTTCTGCTCGGGGTACCAGGCGAAGAGAAACTGCCCACCCTTGAGTTGGTCGATCACCATGCGCGCCACTTCCGGCCGCACGGCCGGGCACCCCAGGCTGCGGCCGATGCGGCCCTGGCGGCGGACCAGGTGCGGGCTGACATAGTCCGCGGCATGGATCACGATGGCGCGCTCGCGGGCCAGGTCGTTGATGCCCGCCTCCAGGCCGTCCATGCGCAGGGAGTAGCCGTGTTTGCCGCGGTAGCTTTCCGCCGTGCGAAACAAACCGAGGCTGGACTGGTAGCTGCCCAGGGTATTGGAGAAGCGGGTGGCGAAGTTCTCGCCGGACAGCCGCCCGTGGGCGACGAAATCCCGCAGCACCAGGCGCCGCGTATCCAGATCGAACAGCCAGAGCCGGCGACTGGTGGAGGGCTGCGCATAGTCGATGACCGCCAGGCGCCGCGCCGCGTCGGCGCCGTGGTTGACCGCGCACTGCATCGCCGCCAGGGCATGCCGGAGCACCGTGCGATCGAGGCCCGGGGCCGCGCGCCCGAGGCTCTCCAGCAAGGGGGTGACCGGCGCATTGGCCGCCGCCAGCGGCGCGAAGATGGCCAGACAGGGCATGACCATGCAACGGATCAGCCGGTTCAGGGGTAGCAGCATGCGCGGGGGCTCCCGTTCGGGTGGTGCCGACATCCTGTCGTGGTTAACAGCTACCTGCTTATAATCGGGCCTAAGTGGCCCCCGGCTGCCGTTGCATGGTCATGCCCTGT
>DATDTH010000209.1:0-5663 GCA_035290985.1 Pseudomonas sp.
TTCGACGAAGCGCTGGTAGGCCGTAGGTCGGGTTAGCGAAGCGTAACCCGACAACGATGCTGTCGGGTTAGCAAAACGTAACCCGACCTACGAAAAGCGAATGTGCCTGCTCTGGCAGACCAAGGGCGGGTGAAACCCGCGTTTGCCTGGCTCCTGGGCGAAAGCCGCTAAAGGGTCAAAGCCTCGTCGAATTGCGCCGTGCAAACGTCCCGGACGCAGCCGCGCAACCAGCGGTGCGCCGCATCGGCGTCCATCCGTGGGTGCCAGAGCATGGAAACCCGGATCTGCGGCGTGGCGACCGGAAGGGCGAAGCTGTGCATGCCTACGCGCAGCTTGGCGCTATGGCGCTCGGGCACGGTGGCGATCAGGTCCGAGGCGCGGGCCAGTGCCAGCGCGGCGGAAAAGCCGCTGACGATGGTGACTATCCGCTGTTCCAGTCCCAGCGCCTTCAGGGCTTCATCGGCCGGCCCCTGGTCCTGGTTGCGCCGCGAGACCAGAACATGCTGGCCGGTCGCATAGCGGGCGGCGCTGATCTCGCCCTGGCTCAAGGCGTGGCCCATGCGCACCACGCCAATGAAGCGGTCCTGGAACAGGGCCCGGGTGCGCACCTCGGGGCTGGTCGTGTCGCCCACTACACCCGTTTCCAGGTCGACAGTGCCCTCGCGCAGTGGCGTGCTGTCCTTGTCCAGCTTCTGCACGAAGCGCAGTCGTACGCCGGGCGCTTCGGCGCCGATACGGGCGATAAGATCCGGCCCGAAGTTTTCCACGAAGCCGTCGCTGGTGCGCAGCGTGAAGGTTCGCACCAGTCGATCGAGTTCGAGTTGCTCCGTCGGGCGTAGCACCGCCTCCGCGTCCTGCACCAGCTGGGCGACCCGCTCGCGCAGTTCGAGCGCCCGGGGCGTGGGAACCAGGCCGCGCCCGGCCCTGACCAGCAGCGGATCGCCGGTCGTTTCGCGCAAGCGTGCCAGTGCCCGGCTCATGGCCGAGGGACTCAGGCGCAAGCGTTGGGCGGCGCGCGCCACGCTGCATTCCGCGAGCAGCGCATCCAGGGTGATCAGCAGATTCAAATCGGGCGTCGACATAACGGAACCCTAGCACGGCTCGATTTTGATAGGGCGTCCTATGCATGAATAACCTGCAAATGCTGCGTCTTCCGCCATGTCATGCCGGGCATTAGGCTTCTCGACACTATCTTTCGGGAGTCGCCACAATGGAATCCAGGTCGCAAGCCATTCGGGTCGAGCGCCGCGCATCGGTAAGCTGGGTGCTGGTCAGCCTCTCACTGTCCATCCTGCTGTCGGCCCTTGGCACCAGCATCGCCAACGTCGGCTTGCCGAGCATGGCGCAGGCGTTCAATGCGTCCTTCCAGGCTGTCCAATGGGTAGTCCTCGCCTATCTTCTGGCCATCACCAGCCTGATCGTCAGCGTCGGACGGCTCGGTGACCTGATGGGGCGCCGACGGCTGATGCTGGCAGGGATCGGCCTGTTCACGACCGCCTCGGTCCTGTGCGGCATGGCTCCCGAGCTCTGGCTGTTGATCGCCGCCCGCGCGGTCCAGGGGCTCGGCGCGGCCGTCATGATGGCCCTGAGCATGGCATTCGTCGGCGAGACGGTGCCGAAGGCGAAGACCGGCAGCGCCATGGGGTTGCTCGGCAGCATGTCGGCTATCGGCACCGCGCTCGGCCCCTCGCTCGGCGGCCTGCTGATCGCGGGCCTCGGCTGGCAGGTCATCTTCTTGATCAATCTGCCGCTGGGGCTGCTGGCATTTTTTCTCGCCTATCGCCACCTGCCCCTCGACCACCCGATCGCGAAGGCGCAGCGCCCCCGGGTCGACGTGTTGGGAGCCCTGCTGCTCGCCCTGAGCCTCGCGGCCTATGCGCTCGCCATGACGGCGGGGCGCGGCAGCTTCGGTCCGCTCAACGGGGCGCTGCTGTTCGCCGCCGGATGCGGCGTCGGCCTCTTCCTGCGGGTCGAGATGAAAGTGGCCTCACCCCTGATTCCCTTGGCTCTGTTTCGTCATCCGCGACTGAGCGCGGGCTTCGCCATGAGCGCCCTCGTCATGACGGTGATGATGGCGACGCTGGTGGTCGGCCCCTTCTATCTCACCGGCGCGCTGGCGCTCGACGCCAGCCGTGTCGGACTGGTCATGGCCTGCGGTCCGGTGGTTTCCGCGCTGCTGGGCATACCGGCCGGGCGCAGCGTGGATCGCTTCGGTACGCAGCCCATGACCCTCGTCGGGCTTGTCGCGATGCTGGTCGGCTGCGCCTGCCTGTCCCTGCTGCCGACCCGGTTCGACATTGCCGGTTACCTGATCCCGCTGGTCATAGTCACCGCCGGCTATGGACTGTTCCAGGCGGCCAACAATACGGCTGTCCTGGCGGATGCGCGCCCGGACCAGCGGGGCGTGATAGCGGGCCTGCTCAACCTGTCGCGCAATCTCGGGCTGATCACCGGCGCATCCGTGATGGGCGCCGTGTTCGCGCTCGGGTCGGCGGCCCCCCGCATCACGACCGCGCCTCCCGCGGCGATTGCGACCGGCCTGGGCCTGACGTTCGCCGTCGCCGCACTGCTGATTCTTCTCGCCCTGATGATCGCGCTCGCCAGTCATTCCCAGTTCTCATTTTTCCGCGGCCAGGCTGGCGCGGCGACGCGATCCCCGTATGATCCGCGTCTTCCATATTTCCACATCCCTACAGGGAAGAGCCGAGAGGGCCGCAACGGATGAAGCAGTACCTGAATCAATGGACCCGCCTGGTCCTGCTGTTTGTGCTGGCCAGCCTGGCGGGCTGTTCTACCCATGGCGCTGATATGGGCGGTGCCGCGCCGATGAACGAGGCGACACTGAGTGCGCCGATGCAAGGCAAGGCCTCGGGGCGGCTGCTGGTCTGGCGCGCCGATTACAGCCTGGAAGTGGCGGACATGGCCAAGGCCCGCGACCAACTCAGCGCGCGCATGCTGGCGCTGGGTGGTTATATCGAGGAGAAGAACGACCATGGCGATTCCAGCCAGAACTTCGTCTTCCGCGTGCCCAAGGATGCCTTCGAGGCGGCCCTGGGCAGCGTCGAGCAAAGCGGCAAGGTGCTGTCGCGCCATGTAAAAGGTGAGGATGTCACCGAGCAGTACGTCGACGTGGAAACCCGCCTGCAGAACAACATCGTCTTGCGTGACCGGCTCAAGGACTTGCTCGGCAAGGCCAAGGACATCAAGGACATTCTGCAGATCGAGCGCGAGTTGAACCGCATCCAGTCGGAGATCGATTCCATGGAAGCGCGTATGCGCATCCTCAAGGACCAGATCCAGATGGCCACCGTGCGCGTCGAGCTTAGCCAGCAGGTACCGGAGAAACCGGCGACCATCTATGGACCGCTGGGCTACCTGTACAAGGGCACCGCGTGGTTCGTGACCAAGCTGTTCGTCATCCGCGAGTAAGCGACCGCTGGCTGCCGGGTCAGCGATAGGCGGGGGCGGCGTGACGCGAAGCCTTGATCGTTCCCGCGCTCCGCGTGGGAGTGCCACCCAGGACGCTCCTGCGTCCGCTGGCGTGCCCCCTAAGGGTTTTATGCTTCCCGGGTATTCAGGGCAGGAAGGGCCTCACTCGGCCTTATCAGAGCAGTTCGATACCAAACGCCGGACGCATAAGGCAAACAAACCGAAACTCGGGGTGATCTTCTTTCTCTACCGACTGAAGACGTGGGTCTCTACGTCACCCTGTTCGCCTTGGGCCACACATCTGCAGACCGCCACCGCCAGCCTGCTGGCCAACCGCGCGGCGACCGCTAGCAGGGAGCGGGGCCGCCGGCGTGCCGCTCGCGGTAAAGGCGGTCACGGCGACGCGGCCGGCCAAGGGCTGAGCGCGTGGGCGATCAGTGTTCGAGCGGCTTGAAGGTGTCGTCGGCAAAGTAGGTGGCGTAGTCGCCCAGTGCGCCGACCACGGCAACCGCGCCGTCGCGTTGGCCGGCTGGGGCGCCGCTCATGGCGTCGGTGCCGGCGAGCATCTGGGCGATGATCAGGTGCAGCTGGGCATCGGCCTCGGCGCTCAGCTTGCAGTTCTCCACCATGTAGGCGACCTGGCTGCGGACCACCTCGGCCAGCTCGCCATAGCGTGCGGCGGGCAGGCGGTCCTCGTGGATCGCCGGCAGGGCCAGGCGCATATCGTGGTTGATGGTGCCCATCGCCTGGCGCAGCGGCGCATCGGTGGCCCAGCGCTTGCCCGCATCGAGCTGCAGCGCCTGCGCGCCTTCGCCGTGGCCGTGGCTGGTGGCGGCGAGGCTGGTGCCGGCATGGCCCAGAGTGCTGGCGAGGACGACGGCGAGGGCGAGGGCGATGGCTTGGGGTTTGCTGATCATCGGTGAGACTCCTGTTGAGAGAGCCGCCGTAAGGGCGGCTCCTGTCGTTCTAACGCAGGTGCGGCGGATTTGTTCCATCGACCTTGTTCATTGGCGGTGCAGCTGCTCGATGCTGTCGGCGCCGAACGACTGCTGCGTGAGGACCTGGGCGAGTCGTGCGCGCTGCTGCTGCTCGAGGATTTCGCGCTCCTGCAGCAGCTGGTCGATGAGCAGGCGTTGCTGTTCGTTCTGCAGATCGGCGATCTTCGCCTGTTCGGCATCGATCACCGCACGGTTCACCTGCTCGGCGAAGATCGCCTCGATCAGCCGGTTGCGGTGTTCGCCGAGGCTGGCGTTGGAGGTGCGCAGGTAGGCCAGGAACGGCGCCTCGGCGTCGTGCCAGCGCTGCAGCTGGCTGGCGCTCAGTTGCAGCTCGCGCGACAGCTCGGTCGGCGCGCCGGAGGGCATCGGCAGGCCGTCGTGGCTGAGGCTGAGTTTCTGCCAGCCGACGGCGGCGAGCACGCCGACGTTGACCAGCAGGGACAGGAGCAGGGCGTTGCGCAGGGTGGTGTTGCTCATTTGATGTTTACCCTCAGGTAGCAGAATTCGGGACGCGTACAGAGCGCGCCGGGTGGGGCGTTGCCGAGGACGGCGAGCATGTTGTGTGTGGGGGCTGTGGTTGGCGACGCGTCGGGCAGCGCACTGCCGAGCAGCAGGCCAAGCAGGATCGACGCTGCGGCGCTGGCGGCCTGTGCCCAGCCGCGTTGCCATGCACGCCGCGACACCGGTGCGAAGCGCGTCTGCAAGCGGGCCTGCAGTTCGGCCGGTAGCGGCGGGCAGGGCAGGGCGCGCAGGCCGCGGCCGAGCGCATCGAGTTCGTTCAGGGTTGCACGGCAATGCGCGCAGGCCAGCAGGTGCTCGGTGGCATCGGCGCGTTCGTCGGTGGTCAGTTCGTTATCGAGATAGGCGGACAGCGTCGCCAGATCGAGATGCTCAGTCATCGATGGTGCCTCCGTTGGCCTGGCGAAAGCCGTGCAGCAGCGCCTCGCGGGCGCGGGCCAGGCGCGACTTGACGGTGCCGGTGTTGATTTGCAGGGTGCTGGCTAGCTCGTCGTAGGACAGGCCCTCGACCTCGCGCAGCAGGAGAATTTCGCGCTGCTCATGCGGCAGACGGGCGAACAGCTGTTCCAGCAGCACCAGCTGGCGCGCGCTCTGCAGCTGGCGAAACGGCGACGGTGCCGGATCGACCGGTTCGGCATGCTGCTCCAGAGGTTCGTCGGCGTGCCGGCGGCGCTGACGCAGCGCGTCGAGCGCGGCGTTGCGTGCGATCTGCAGCAG
>DATDTH010000210.1:0-2048 GCA_035290985.1 Pseudomonas sp.
GGCGAGCCGGGCCCGATCGGCGTCAAACCCGGTCTCGGCCTGCGCACGACCCTGCTGATAGCGCAGGATGGTCTGGGCCACGCTGGCTTGCTCGCTCTTGAGGTTATCGATCTGGGTCAGCAAATGCTGCGGCACCGCGCGCCCGGCCCGCTCATGCTCGGCCGCCTGCTTTTCCAGATTGGTCTGCTGGGTGCCCAGCGACTGCAAGTTGCCACGCGCCACGCCTATCATTCCATCCAGCTCGCTCAACTTGCGCTCCTTGGCCAGCTCGATGTCCTCCACCCGGCTGTACAGCCGCAGCAATTGGGCGTCCGTCTTGGCTCGCGCCTTTTCGGCCAGCAGACGCTGCATCTCCTCGGGGCTGGGAGCCGGCGGTACCACCCGCACCACCCGCCCCTGGTCGTTGAGCACCTCATAACCCTGACCGATGTACTGCGTGGGCACACCCTGACGGTCAAGTACGATCACGCCCTTGTCATTGGTGTAGCGATACAGCTCGCTGGCGCCGGCCCACAGGGGGGCGCACAAGCAGATCAGCAGCGTACAACGGACAGCGCCCAGCTTGAGCATAAGGACCACTCGGTAAAGGGTTGAATCAGATACCGAACTGCGCGCGATAGGCCTCCACCGCGGGCAGGTGGCGTTTGAGTTCAGCATCGGTCGCCAGATACTCCAGCACCTGGGTCAGGGACACAATACTCACTACCGGCATATTGAAATCGCGCTCGACTTCCTGGATCGCCGAAAGCGCCCCCTGCCCCCGCTCCTGCCGGTTCAGGGCAATCAACACACCGGCGGCCTGGGCACCCTGATCTTGAATGATCTGCATCACCTCGCGGATGGCCGTACCGGCGGTGATCACGTCGTCGATGATCAACACACGTCCGCTCAATGGCGCCCCGACCAGGCTGCCGCCCTCGCCGTGGGTCTTGGCTTCCTTGCGATTGAAACACCAGGGCAGGTCGCGCTGATGCTGCTCGGCCAGGGCCACCGCGGTGGTAGCCGCCAGGGGAATGCCCTTGTAGGCGGGCCCGAACAGCACATCGAAGGCAATACCGCTCTCGACCACCGCCGCCGCGTAGAAGCGCCCCAGCTCGGCCAAGGCCTTGCCCGTATTGAACAGTCCGGCATTGAAGAAATAGGGACTGACCCGCCCGGACTTGAGGGTGAACTCACCGAAGCGCAGTACACCGCGCTCAATGGCAAAACGAATGAAGTCACGCTGGTAAAGCTGCATAAAAAAGCCCCGGACGGCACGGATTTGGCTAGGAATTTCGCTAATGGCGGTGAGCTCGGGTATCATACATGCATGTGTTTTTGGGGGCCATTTATGCGGATCATCAGTGTGAACGTGAATGGTATTCAGCCTGCAGTCGAGCGTGGCTTGCTCAGCTGGCTGCAAGCACAGAATGCCGACGTCATCTGCCTGCAGGACACCCGCGCCTCCGCCTTCGAACTGGACGACCCGGCCCTCCAACTGGATGGCTATTTCCTCTATGCCTGCGACGCGGAAGTGCCCAGCCAAGGTGGCGTGGCGCTCTACTCGCGATTGCAGCCCAAGGCGGTCATCAGCGGCCTCGGCTTCGAAACGGCCGATCGCTACGGGCGCTACCTGCAAGCCGATTTCGACAAAGTGAGTATCGCCACCCTGCTGCTGCCTTCCGGTCAGGGCGGGGACGAGGACCTGAATCAGAAATTCAAGTTCATGGACGACTTCGGCCATTACCTGGACAAGCAACGGCGCAAACGCCGCGAATACCTCTACTGCGGCTCGCTGTACATGGCGCACCAAAAGCTGGACGTGAAGAACTGGCGCGACTGCCAACAGGCGCCGGGCTTTCTTGCGCCGGAACGGGCCTGGCTGGACGAAGTGATTGGCACCATGGGCTATGTCGACGCGCTGCGCGAAGTCAGCCGTGAGGGCGACCAGTTCAGTTGGTGGGCGGACAGCGAGCAGGCCGAACTGCTCAACCTGGGCTATCGCTTCGACTACCACCTGCTCACCCCCGGCATGCGCCGCAGCGTGCGCACCGCGCGCCTGCCGCGGC
>DATDTH010000211.1:0-5033 GCA_035290985.1 Pseudomonas sp.
GGCGAGCCGGCGAGCGCCTACCAGGCCGGGGATATTGTGACCTGGGATCTGGGCGGCGGGTTGCTGCATATCGGCATCCTGTCCGACCGGCAGGCCGAGGCTGCGGTGCCCTTGGTCCTGCATAACATCGGCCGCGGTACCCGGGAGGAGAATATCCTGTTCCAGTACCGGATCATCGGGCACTACCGACTGCCCAGTAACTGACGGCATACCCAGGGGGCATAAGGAATGGCACAATGCCCCCTGCTGTTTCGAGTTCGATCGAGAAGGCCAGGAATCCATGGATAGGAAAACCGATGAATACGCGGATAGCCCCCGACACCCTGGGTCTCCTGTCGCCGAGCCGCAGTCGCTCCCCGGGGTGACATGCCCCCCGGGCATGCAGCCCGGTGACCGGGTGGTGTTGTTCGATGGGGTGTGCCGCTTGTGCAACGGCTGGGCGAAATTCCTGATTCGTTATGATCGGGCCCGGCGGTTCAAACTGGCCTCGGTGCAGTCGGCCCAGGGGCAGGCGATCCTGCGCTTCCATGGCCTGCCCACGGACAGGTTCGAGACCATGGCCTATGTCGAAGGCCCGCACCTGTTCGTGCGCAGTGAAGCCCTATTGCGCATCGTCGCGCAACTGCCACGGCCCTGGTGCTGGGGGCGGGCGCTGCGCCTGGTTCCCGCCGGCCTTTGCGACTGGCTCTACGACCGTGTCGCGCTGAATCGTTATCGCCTGTTTGGGCGCTATGACAGCTGCCTGCTGCCGAGCGCCGATCACGCGCGGCGTTTCCTGGAGGACGAACCGCGCCATGGATAGGCTGGCGCGGATCGCCTGGCTGGCCCGTGGGGGCTTGGCCCTGTTGTTCATCTATCACGGCCTGGTGCCCAAGCTGCTCTGGCTGAGCCCGCAGGAGCTGGCGATGATCGAGGCCCATGGCCTCGGCAATCAGGCCCACTGGCTGGCCCCTCTGGCGGGTGTGCTGGAGTTGGCCGTGGCGGCGGCCCTGTTGCTGCTGCGCCGCCAGCGCTGGCCCCTGCTGGTGGCGGCACTGGCGCTGCTGGCCTTGCTGGTGGATGTGGCGCTGTTCTCGCCGGCCTTGTTGATCCAGGCATTCAATCCGGTCTCGACCAATCTGGCGGGGTTGTGCCTGTGCGCAATCCTCTATTTGGCCGAGCCGCCAGCGGGCCAATCACGCTAATCAAGTAACTCTGAGATAGGAAAATGGAATGATGGAGCAGCCAAGTAAGGCATTCAGGGTGTTGGTGCTGGGAGGGTACGGCAACTTCGGGCAGGTCATAGTGCGGCGCCTGGGAACCATCGAGGGGCTCGAGGTGCTGATCGCCGGCCGCGACCTGGCCAAGGCCCAGGCCTTGGCGTGGGAAACGGGCGCAACGGCGCTGCGCCTGGATCTTAATCAGGCCGACCTGGCCCAGCGTTTCGCCGAGCTGCGCGTGAACCTGGTGATTTCCGCGGCCGGCCCCTTCCAGCGGCAGGATTACCGGGTGGCCGAGGCCGCCATCGCCGCGGCGGCGCACTATGTCGACCTGGCCGATGCGCGCCGCTTCGTCTGCGATATCGGTGTGCTGGATGCCCAGGCCCAGCGCCAGGGCGTGCTGGTCTGCAGTGGCGCCAGTTCGGTGCCTGGGCTGAGCGCGGCGGTGATCGACCGTCTGTTGCCGCGCTTCAGTCGGCTGGACAGCATCGAGCACGGCATCAGTTCGTCGGAGAAGACGCCGGGGCTTTCGACCCTGGAGGGGGTGCTCGATTATTGCGGCAAGCCGTTGCGCCAGTGGCGCGCGGGTAATTGGCGCGAGGTCCATGGCTGGCAGGAGCTGAGCCCCTACGACTTCGCGGCGCCGCTGGGGCGGCGCTGGACCGCCAATTGCGACATCCCCGACCTCGAGCTCTTTCCCGCGCGCTACCCGGGCGTGGGATCGGTGCGGTTCTCCGCGGGTGTCGGCCTGCGGGTCACGCAGTGGGGCACCTGGCTGTTGTCCTGGCTGGTGCGCGGGGGGCTGCTGCGCAGCGCGGTGCCGCTGGCCGCCTGGCTACGGCGCGGCGCCGTGTTGCTGGAACCCCTGGGCGACGGCCTGAGTGGCATGTTCGTGCGTCTCAAGGGCCTGGATCCCCAGGGCCAGCCCTTGACCTTGTGCTGGGAGTTGATCGCGCGGGCCAACGAGGGACCGAGTATTCCCTGCATGGCGGCGGTGGCCCTGGCGCGCAAGCTGGCGGCGGGTAGCCTGACGGTGCGCGGCGCCATGCCCTGCATGGGGCTGTTCAGCGAGGCGGAGTATATGGCCGAGTTGGCGGGGTTGCAGATCGGCACGACGGAACGTATGGGCGCTCCCTGAGTCCCGGCTCTAGGTGATTCAAGTTGCCAGTGACGGTTGGACCAAGGTCGCCAGGTTCGAGGCCGCACGCTGTGCGCTCGAAGCCCGCCGCGTCCGCGTCGCCGTCAGGTCTGGCCAGCCTCGGCTGGTCGCTTCTCTCGACAGAGTCTTGATCATGGGTATGCTGCTTTCTTCCCGTCAGCGCCAGACCATCGCCGTGGTCCGGCGTTTTCTCGCGCCTTATCGTCTGCAAGTCATAGGCGCCTTGCTGGCCCTGCTGTTCACCGCGGTACTGACCCTGTGTGTAGGACAGGGCGTCAAGCTGCTGGTGGATGAGGGGTTCGCCACGCAATCGCCGGCGATGCTCAATCGATCGATCCTGTTGTTCGGGTTGCTGGTGGTGGCGCTAGCCGTCGGTAATTTTTCCCGGTTCTACCTGGTGTCCTGGATCGGCGAGCGGGTCGTCGCCGACATTCGCAAGCGGGTGCTCAATCACCTGCTCGGCCTGCATCCGGGTTTTTACGAAACCAATCGCAGCTCGGAGATCCAGACACGCCTGACCGCCGACACCACCTTGCTGCAATCGATGGTGGGCTCGACCTTGTCGCTGGCCCTGCGCAATACCCTGATGCTATTGGGTGGCAGCATCCTGTTGCTGGTCACCAATTTAAAGCTCTCGATCATCGTGCTCGCGGCCTTGCCCGTGGTGATGGCGCCCATCCTGTTTTTCGGCCGGCGGGTGAAACGCCTGTCGCGGCTCAGCCAGGATCGGGTAGCCGATGTCGGCAGTTATGTCGGCGAGACACTGGGGCAGATCAAGACCGTGCAGGCCTACAACCACCAGGAGCAGGACAAGACCCGCTTTTCCCTGACGGTGGAGGCGGCGTTCGAGACCGCGCGCAAGCGCATCGCCTTGCGCGCCTGGTTGATTACCCTGGTGATACTGCTGGTGCTGGGTGCGATCGGGGTGATGCTCTGGGTCGGCGGGATGGACGTGATCGCCGGACGTATCACCGGCGGCGAACTGGCCGCCTTCGTGTTCTACAGCCTGCTGGTGGGTATGTCCTTCGCCACCCTCAGCGAAGTGCTGGGTGAGCTTCAGCGGGCCTCGGGCGCGGCCGAGCGGATTGCCGAACTGCTGCAGGTGCGCAGCGAAATCGGCGCACCGCCGCAGCATGGCTTGCAATTGCCGGCGCGGATCAGCGGTCGCATCACCCTGGAGGATGTGCACTTTTCCTACCCCCTGCGCCTGGATCGGCATGCCATCGATGGCATCAGCCTGGACATAATCCCGGGCGAGACCCTGGCCCTGGTGGGCCCCTCGGGCGCGGGCAAGTCGACCCTGTTCGACCTGCTGCTGCGTTTTTTCGATCCGCAGCAGGGGCGGATCCTGCTCGATGGCCTGCCCATCGCGCAACTCGATCCCCAGGCGTTGCGCAGTTGTTTCGCCCTGGTTTCGCAAAACCCGGCGCTGTTCTACGGCAGCGTGGAAGAGAATATCCGCTACGGAAAACCCGGCGCCAGTTCGGCCGAGGTGGAGGCGGCAGCGCGGGCGGCCCATGCCCATGGCTTCATCATGGGCTTGCCCGACGGTTACCAGACGCACCTGGGCGATGCCGGCCTCGGGCTTTCCGGCGGCCAGCGCCAGCGCCTGGCGATTGCCCGGGCGCTGTTGGTCGATGCACCCATCCTGCTGCTGGACGAAGCCACCAGCGCCCTGGATGCGGAAAGCGAGCGGCTGATCCAGCAAGCCTTGCCCGGTCTGATGAGCGAGCGTACCACCCTGGTCATCGCCCATCGCCTGGCCACAGTGCAGAACGCCGACCGCATCGTCTTGATCGAGCAGGGGCGGATCAGCGCCATTGGCCGCCATCAGAGCCTGGTCGCGAGCAACCCGCTCTATGCCCGGCTGGCCGCGTTGCAGTTCAGTCACGCGCAGCCTTGAGCATCAGGCCATGGGGGCCGTGTGAGCGGGTCTCGCGGTTAGGGCGGTACCGACCGAGGCGAGGATGATCGCGCCGATCGCCAGCCACTGGTTGCTGCCCAGGCGTTCATGCAGGAACAGCAGTCCGGAGAGTGCCGCGATCGCCGGTTCCATGCTCATCAGGGTGCTGAACGTGCGGGCCGGCAGACGGGTCAGGGCGATCATCTCCAGGCTGTAGGGCAGGGCGGAGGAGAGCAGGGCGACGCCCAGGGCAATCGGCAGCAACTGCGGCGAGAACAGCTGGGTACCGGCCTGGGCCAGCCCCAGGGGAAAGACCAGGATGGCGGCGACCAGGGTGCCCAGTGCTACCGTATGGCCGCCATGTTCGGCGCCGGCCTTCTGCCCGAAGACGATGTACAGGGCCCAGCACAGGCCGGCCGCGAGGGCGAAGACCATGCCCTGGGGGTCGAGCCGCGTGTTGGCCTGCTGATCGGGCAGCAGCAACCAGAGCCCGGCCACCGCCAGGGCGATCCAGCCGAAGTCCAGCGGCCGCCGCGACGACAGCAACGCCAGCCCCAGCGGGCCGGTGAACTCGAGGGCCACGGCGATGCCCAGCGGCAGGGTTTTCAGGGACAGGTAGAACAGCAGGTTCATGCTGCCCAGTGCGCCGCCGTAGGCCAGCAGCGAGCGGCAGGAGTGCCAGCTCAAGGGTGCGCGCCAGGGGCGCATGCACAGGCAGAGGATCAGCGCGGCGAGCCCCAGGCGCAGGGCCGTGGTGCCTTCGGCACCGATC
>DATDTH010000212.1:0-15257 GCA_035290985.1 Pseudomonas sp.
AGCCGGCGATGCTCACCCGCAGGCCGCGCCGGCTCATGGCACGGGCCATGACACGGGTGAAGGTGGGGTCGTCGTCGACCAGCAGCAGGTGCGGCTGTTCTTCGCCGTCCAGGGCGCCTTCGGGCAGGCTTGCATCACTCATAATTCTCTCCTGGGACCAGACACGGCAGCCGCAGCTCGGTCAGGGTGCCACCGTCTTCGTGGTTGTAGAGTTTGACCGAACCGCCGGCGCGGGTCACGCTGGCCTGGCTGAGGAACAGGCCGAGGCCGAAGCCCTTGCCCTTGGTGGTGAAGAAGGGCTTGCCCAGCTGCTCGGCGATCGCCAGCGGCACGCCGGCGCCATGATCGCGGATGCTGATGCACAGTTCCAGGGCATTCCAGTCCAGGCGGATATCCAGGTCGTCCGGGCAGGCATCGGCCGCATTGTTCAGCAGGTTGAGCAGGGCCTGGGTCAGGTCCGGCGCCGGCGCCAGGCGCGGCGCGTTGCCCGGGCCGAGCAACTGATAGCGGTAGCTGGCCTCGGGGCGCATCAGGTGCCAGCGGTTCAACGCGGTTTCCAGCCAGCGGTTCGCCGGCAGCTCCTCCACCGCCTGGCGGCGGTTGGCTTCGGCGGCCCGCACCAGCTGCTGCAGGGTGTCCTTGCACAGCATCACCTGTTCCTGCAGCACCGCCAGGTCTTCCTGCAGCAGCGGGTCCTTGTACTCGCGGCGCAGTTCCTTGATCAGCACGCTCATGGTCGCCAACGGCGTGCCCAGTTCGTGGGCGGCACCGGCGGCCTGGGTGGCCACGGCCAGCAGTTGCTGATCGCGCATGCCCTCCTCCCGGCGCTCGGCCTGCAGTTGATCCTGGCGGCGCAAGGCCCCGGCCATCTTGACCACGAAGAAGGTGATGAAGGCCGCCGACAGGGCGAAGTTCAGCCACATGCCGAACAGGTGCAGGCTGATCAGCATGGCCTCGTGTTGCACCTGGTGCAGGTGCAACGGGTGGTACCAGATCAGCAGCGCCGTGTAGCCGGTCAGGGCCAGGCCGCTGAGGACCATCGAATAGAACCAGGGCAGGGTCGCCGCGGCTATGGTCAGCGGCACCAGGTAATAGGAGACGAAGGGATTGGTCGAACCGCCCGAGAAGTACAGCAGCAGGCTGTGAATGATCAGGTCGCAGGCCAGCTGCGCCGCGTACTCCAGCTCGGTAACTGGCCAGGGGCCACGCAGGCGCAAGGCGGTGAACAGGCACAGCACCGCCGACATGCCCAGGGTGATGCTCAGGGGCAGCCAGGGCAGCGGCAGCAGGTCGAGCAGGTAGGCGATGCCCACCGAGCCGGCCTGGGCAGCCAGCACCAGAATCCGGATCAGGGTCAGGCGCCAGAGGTTCTGACGGCTGGCCGAAAACAGCTGCATGGGCTCGAGCATGAAGTCTCCAGGTAGGTCCCGCCGGGGAGGTCCGGCGACGAGCGCCGGGAGTATACGACCTCTGCGGCGCGATGGCGGCGGAACCGCCCCATTGCCGATAGAGTCCACTATGCTGATGCGCCACGTACTGCCCGTAAACGGCCAAGGTGCCGTACCCCACAAGGAGTTTTCATGTCCAGCCTCACCCGTCTTGCCGCCGCCCTCGCCCTCGGCGCCTCGATCAGCCTGCCGGCCATGGCCGAGGAGGCCCGCTACAACCAGGTTGCGCTGCGTGCCGAGGTCAGCCAGGAAGTGGCCCACGACCTGATGCACGTCAGCCTCTACAGCGAGGCGCAGAACAGCGATCCGGCCGCCTTGGCCGCCGAGATCACCCGCACCCTGAATCGGGCACTGGAGCAGGCCCGCCAGGCCAAGGGCGTGACCCTCAGCCTGGGTGGACGCAACAGCTATCCGATCTACGACGAGAAGGGCCAGCAGATCACCGGCTGGCGCGAGCGCGCGGAACTGCGCCTGGAAAGCGCCGACTTCGCGACCCTGTCCAAGCTGACCGCCGAGCTGCTCAAGGAACTGAAGATGGCCGGCATGGACTTCGCCATCTCCATCCCGAGCCGCAAGAAGAGCGAGGACAGCCTGCTCAAGGAGGCCGTCGATGCCTTCAAGGCCCGCGCCCAGCTGGCCACCCAGGCCCTCGGCGGCAGCGGCTACAAGCTGGTCAACCTGAACCTCAACAGCGCCGGTTTCCAGCCGCCCACCCCCATGTATCGGGGTGCGATGAAGAGCATGGCGGCCATGGATGCCGCGCCCACGCCCGAGATCGAGGCCGGCAGCAGCCAGGTCCAGATCAGCGCCGATGGCGTGATCGAGGTGCTGATGCCCTAAGAAGGGGCAGCCCACCGGCGCGACAAGCTGACCGAATCGTCAGGACTTATAAAAAGGCGACATTCACGTACGAACGTACCACTGCATTGGCTCGAATCGATCTCCATGACTTGCACCGGGCATGTGCCCTGCATAGCTTCATGCGGGTCGACCCAAAAGGCCGCACCCTCGAACACAATGACAACAAACTGAGGCCACCATGCGTAAAGATACGGTCATTCCTTTCATGTTCGCCGCCGGGCTGCTCGCCGGCGCGCCTTTCGCCCACGCCGCCAGCAACCTGGTGTTCTGCTCCGAAGGCAGCCCAGCCGGGTTCGACCCGGGCCAGTACACCACGGGCACCGATTTCGATGCCGCTGCCGAAACCGTGTTCAACCGCCTGAGCCAGTTCGAGCGCGGCGGCACAGCAGTGATTCCCGGCCTGGCCACCCGCTGGGACGTCTCCGAGGATGGCCTGAGCTATACCTTCCACCTGCGCCAAGGCGTCAAGTTCCACAGCAACGAAGGCTTCACGCCGAGCCGCGAATTCAATGCCGACGACGTGCTGTTCACCTTCCAGCGCATGCTCGACAAGGAGCATCCGTTCCGCAAGGCTTACCCCACCGAGTTCCCCTATTTCACCGACATGGGCATGGACGCCAATATCTCCAAGGTGGAGAAACTGGACGCCCAGACCGTCAAGTTCACCCTGGCCAATGTCGACGCCGCGTTCATCCAGAACATGGCCATGAGCTTCGCCTCGATCCAGTCCGCCGAATACGCCGCGCACCTGCTCAAGGCCGGCAAGGCCGCCGAGATCAACCAGAAACCCATAGGCACCGGCCCCTTCGTGTTCAAGCGCTACCAGAAGGATTCCCAGATCCGCTTCACCGGCAACAAGGACTACTGGCTGCCGGACGACGTGAAGATCGACAATCTGATCTTCTCCATCAACACCGACGCCTCGGTGCGCATGCAGAAGCTCAAGGCCGGTGAATGCCACGTCACCCTGTTCCCCCGCCCGGCCGACCTGCAAGCCCTGAAGCAGGACCCTAAGCTGCAGATGCCCGAGCAGGCCGGTTTCAACGACGGCTATATCGCCTACAACGTGACCCATGCCCCCCTGGACAAACTGGCGGTGCGCCAGGCCCTGGACATGGCGGTGAACAAGCAGGGCATCATCGATGCCGTCTACCAGAGCGCCGGTCAGCTGGCCGTCAACGGCATGCCGCCGACCCAGTGGTCCTACGACGAGACCATCAAGGACGCCCCCTACGACCCGGAAAAAGCCAAGGCCCTGCTCAAGGCCGCTGGCGTGGCCGAAGGCACCGAGATCACCCTCTGGGCCATGCCGGTCCAGCGCCCCTACAACCCCAATGCCAAGCTGATGGCCGAAATGCTGCAGAACGATTGGGCCAAGGTCGGGATCAAGGCGAAGATCGTCACCTACGAATGGGGCGAGTACCTCAAGCGCTCCAAGGCCGGCGAACATGACGCCATGCTGATCGGCTGGAGCGGCGACAACGGTGACCCGGACAACTGGCTGGGCACCCTCTACGGCTGCGACGCGGTGGACGGCAACAACTTCTCCAAGTGGTGCGATCAGTCCTATGACAGGCTGATCCAGGCGGCCAAGCGCACCACCGACCAGCCCAAGCGCATCGAGCTGTACAAGCAGGCCCAGCAGATCCTCAAGCGCGAGGTGCCGATCACCCCGATCGCTCACTCCACGGTCTACCAGCCGATGAGCAAGAAGGTGCAGGACTTCAAGATCAGCCCCTTCGCCCTGAACTCCTTCTATGGTGTGGGCATCAGCGAGTAGTCCAATAAAACCGCGTTAGTAGCCTGATAACACTGCGTTGCCGGACCTGTCGCCACGGGTCCGTGCAATTCTGCGGCTCATATCGCCACGCGCACCGATCAACCCGCTGTGGAGCACCGCCTCGCCATGCTGTCCTTTATCGCCCGCCGCCTGGGCCTGCTGATCCCAACCTTCTTCGGCATCACCCTGCTGACCTTCGCTCTGATCCGCCTGATACCCGGCGACCCGGTGGAAGTGATGATGGGCGAGCGCCGGGTCGACCCGGAGATGCACGCCCAGGCCATGGAACGCCTGGGCCTGAACAAGCCGCTCTATGCCCAGTACCTGGACTATATCGGCAACCTAGCCCAGGGCGACCTGGGCGAATCCCTGCGCACCCGCGAGAGCGTCTGGAGCGAATTCCTCACCCTGTTCCCGGCCACCCTGGAACTGTCCCTGGCCGCCCTGCTGTTCGCCGGCACCCTGGGGCTGCTGGCCGGGGTGATCGCCGCCCTCAAGCGCGGCTCGCTGTTCGACCACGGGGTGATGGGCATTTCCCTGGCCGGCTATTCCATGCCGATCTTCTGGTGGGGCCTGCTGCTGATCATGTTCTTCTCCGTGAACCTGGGCTGGACTCCGGTCTCCGGGCGCATCGACCTGCTCTACGACATCCAGCCGGTCACCGGTTTCATGCTGATCGACACCCTGCTCAGCGACGAGGAAGGCGCCTTTCTCGATGCCCTGCACCATATGATCCTGCCGGCCATCGTACTGGGCACCATCCCCTTGGCGGTGATCGCGCGCATGACCCGTTCGGCCATGCTCGAGGTGCTGCGCGAGGACTATGTGCGCACCGCCCGGGCCAAGGGCCTGTCGCCGAGCCGGGTGATCTTCATCCACGGCCTGCGCAACGCGCTGATCCCGGTGCTGACGGTGTTCGGCCTGCAGGTCGGCACCCTGCTGGCCGGCGCGGTGCTGACCGAAACCATCTTCTCCTGGCCGGGCATCGGCAAGTGGCTGATCGAGTCCATCGGCGCCCGCGACTACCCGGTGGTGCAGAACGGCATCCTGTTGATCGCCTGCCTGGTGATACTGGTCAACTTCACCGTGGACATCCTCTATGGCCTGGCCAATCCCCGCATTCGCCATCAGAGGTAAAGAGCCCATGACCCGCTGCCGAATGCGCGCCGCCGCAATGCCGCGAATCCACCTGAAGAAGGCCTGCCGATGACTGCTTCGACTTCCCTGCCGGCGGACGACCCCAGCCTGCTCTACCCCTCGCCCTGGAAGGAATTCTGGCAGGCCTTCGCCCGCAACAAGGGCGCCGTGGCCGGCCTGCTGTTCATGGGCCTGGTGGTTTTCTGCGCCCTGTTCGCGCCCTGGATCGCACCCCATGATCCCAGCGAGCAATACCGCGACTTTATGCTGACCCCGCCGGCCTGGCTGGAGGGTGGCCATGCGCGTTTCCTGCTGGGCACCGACGAACTGGGCCGCGACCTGCTCTCGCGGCTGATCCAGGGCTCGCGCCTGTCGCTGCTGATCGGCCTGGCCTCGGTGGTCATGTCCCTGTTGCCGGGCATCTTCCTCGGCCTGCTCGCCGGCTTCTTCCCGCGCCTGCTCGGCCCGGCCATCACCCGCCTGATGGACGTGATGCTGGCGTTGCCCTCGCTGCTGCTGGCGGTGGCCATAGTCGCCATACTCGGCCCGGGCCTGCTCAACACCGTGATCGCCATCGCCATTGTCTCGCTGCCGGCCTATGTGCGCCTGACCCGCGCCGCGGTGATGGGCGAACTGAACCGCGACTACGTCACCGCCGCCCGCCTGGCGGGCGCCGGGTTGCCACGCCTGATGTTTATCACCGTGCTGCCCAACTGCATGGCGCCGCTGATCGTGCAGGCGACCCTGAGTTTTTCCTCGGCCATCCTCGACGCCGCCGCCCTGGGCTTCCTCGGCCTGGGCGTGCAACCGCCGACCCCCGAGTGGGGCACCATGCTGGCCTCGGCCCGCGACTATATCGAGCGCGCCTGGTGGGTGGTGTCGCTGCCGGGGCTGACCATCCTGCTCAGCGTGCTGGCGATCAACCTGATGGGCGATGGGCTGCGTGACGCCCTCGACCCGAAACTCAAGAATGCGGTTTAAGGAGAACGCCATGCATCCTTTCTATCGTAACCCGCGATGCTTGAACTTCGTTTCGCGGCCATGGGCCGCTCCTACAAAAGCCCTGTCCCTATGAGCCTGCTCGAGATCAAGAACCTCTCCGTGCGCTTCGGCGATGCCGGCGCCGTGCCGGTGGTCGACGGCCTCGACCTGCGGGTGGAAAAGGGCGAGGTGCTGGCCATAGTCGGCGAGTCCGGCTCGGGCAAGTCGGTGACCATGATGGCCCTGATGGGCCTGATCGAGGCCCCCGGCCTGGTTAGCGCCGACGCCCTGCGCTTCGATGGCACCGACATGCTCAGGCTCAAGGGGCGCCAGCGCCGGCGCATCATCGGCAAGGACCTGGCCATGGTCTTCCAGGACCCCATGACTGCGCTCAATCCCAGCTACACAGTGGGCTTCCAGATCGAGGAAGTGCTGCGCCAGCACCTCGCCATGAACGCCCGGGAGGCCCGCGCACGGGCCCTGCAACTGCTGGAGCGGGTGGAGATCCCCGGCGCCGCCAGCCGCCTGAACGCCTACCCGCACCAACTGTCCGGCGGCATGAGCCAGCGCGTGGCGATCGCCATGGCCATTGCCGGCGAACCCAAGCTGCTGATCGCCGACGAACCGACCACCGCCCTGGACGTGACCATCCAGGCGCAGATCATGGACCTGCTGCTGGACCTGCAACGCGACCGCGACATGGGCCTGGTGCTGATCACCCATGACCTGGCGGTGGTGGCTGAAACCGCCGACCGCGTCTGCGTGATGTACGCCGGCCAGGCGGTGGAGGTCGGCCAGGTGCCGGCGCTGTTCGATGCCCCGGCGCACCCCTACACCGAGGCGTTGCTGGCGGCGATTCCGGAACACAGCCTGGGCGCCGAACGCCTGGCCACCCTGCCAGGCATAGTCCCCGGCCGCTACGACAGGCCCCAGGGTTGCCTGCTCTCGCCGCGCTGTCCCTATGCACGGGACAACTGCCGCGGCCAGCGCCCCGGCCTCGACCCCAGCGTGCTGGGCGCGGTGCGCTGTTTCTATCCACTGAACCAGGAGGTGGCGTGATGAGTGCCGTACTGACCGCCCGCGACCTGACCCGTCACTACGAAATATCCCGGGGCCTGTTCAAGGCCAACGCCACCGTGCAGGCACTGAACGGCGTGTCCTTCGAACTGGAGGCCGGCCAGACCCTGGCCGTGGTCGGCGAGTCCGGCTGCGGCAAGTCGACCCTGGCCCGGGCCCTGACCCTGATCGAGGAGCCCTCCTCCGGCTCGCTGCGGATCGCCGGCCAGGAAGTCACGGGCGCCAGCAGGGCCGAACGCAAGCAGCTGCGCCGCGACGTGCAGATGGTGTTCCAGAGCCCCTATGCCTCGCTCAACCCGCGGCAGAAGATCGGCGACCAGCTGGCCGAGCCGCTGCTGATCAATACGCCGCTGTCGCGGGCCGAACGCCGCGACCAGGTCCAGGCGATGATGCAGCAGGTCGGCCTGCGCCCCGAGCATTACCAGCGCTACCCGCACATGTTCTCCGGCGGCCAGCGCCAGCGCGTCGCCCTGGCCCGGGCCATGATGCTCAACCCCAAGGTGCTGGTGGCGGACGAGCCGACCTCGGCCCTGGACGTGTCGATCCAGGCCCAGGTACTCAATCTGTTTATGGACCTGCAGGCCGAATTCAACACCGCCTATGTGTTCATCTCCCACAACCTCTCGGTGGTGCGGCATGTCGCCGACCAGGTGCTGGTCATGTACCTCGGCCGCCCGGTGGAGATGGGGCCCAAGGCGCTGATCTACAGCCGACCGCTGCACCCCTACACCCAGGCCCTGCTCTCGGCCACCCCGACCCTGCACCCCGATCCGCTCAAGCCGAAGATCAAGATAGTCGGCGAGCTGCCCAACCCCCTCGCCCCGCCCTCCGGCTGCGCCTTCCACACCCGCTGCCCCCATGCCAGCGAAGTCTGCCGCGTCGAGGCCCCACCCCTGCGCCCGCTCGACGCCCGCCAGGTGGCCTGCCATCACGCCGAGCGGATCAATGGGTAGGGACCATTTTGTAGCCCGTCTTGCGGCGCACGGGGCAAGCCAGGAATTGAGCCCGCAGTCGCATAAAAAACCCGCGGGTTGCACCCGCCCTACCAAAGCCCCGCCGCACCGCGCATAACCCGGGCTGCGCCGAAGTCGTAGGTCGGGTTAGCGCAGCGTAACCCGACAAAAAGCGCTCGGCGAAGCTCGCAGCCGCGTACCGAATTAGACGTCGCCTCTGGGTACCCGCCTGCGCGGGTATGACGAGCATCGAACCGTGTTAGCGCCCGAAAAACTGATAAAACACCCGCAGCTCTGCCTGGGCGTCGCTCAGGCTGACCGGGGTGAATGCCAGGCGGGCGTGGGCCGGCAGTTGCGCCAGCAGGCTCAGGTCCAGCGGGTGGACCCAGCCGAGCACCGGGTAGCCGCCCATGCTTTGCCGGTCCGCCAGCAGGATGATCGGTTGGCCGTCCGCCGGGACCTGGATGGTTCCGCAGGCGACGCCCTGGGACCATGGCCGCGCCGGGACCTGCAGCGCGACACCGGCCAGGCGCGCCCCCATGCGGTCCGACTGCGGGCTGAGCCGCCAATGCTGGGCGAAGAAGGCCTGCAGCTGGTCCTCGGCGAAACCGGCGGCATCGCCGCCGGTGATCACCCGCAACAACGCCAGGCTCCGGTAATCCGGGACGAAGACCCCGGGCACGCTGACCGGTCGCGCGCGCTCGGCCGCCGCGCAGGGCAGCAGGTCGCCGACTTGCAGGGGGCGACCATCGCCGTGCAGCCCACCCAGGCCTTCGCGGGCCTGGGTGGCGACACTCCCCAGGACCGGCGGCGCCTGGAACCCGCCGGCCACCGCCAGGTAGGCGCGCTGGCCATGGCGGGCGAAACCCAGGCGCAGGCGCTGCCCGGCCAACAGGGGGAAGCTCGACCAGTTCGGCCTCGCCACGTCATCCACCGTGATCGGCAGATCCGCGCCGCAGACCGCCACCCAGGTATTCAAGCGGCTTTCCAGTTCCAGCCCACCCAGGGCGATCTCCAGCAGCGGCGAACCCCAGGCATTGCCCAGCAGGCGATTGGCCCAGGCCGCGGCCTTCAGGTCCAGCGGGCCCGCCGGCGAGACGCCCAGGTGCTGCCAGCCGGGGCGACCGGCGTCCTGCAGCAGGCTCAAGGGCCCGGGCTGGTGTACCCGCAAGCCGCTCACAGGCAACCGCCCTCGGCGATGAAACTGCGCTCGTCTATCGCCCGAAAACGCACCCGGTCCCCCAGCGCCAGGGGACAGGGCGGCTCGCGCGCGGCATCGAACAGGGGCCAGGGACAGCGCCCCAGCAGGTGCCAGCCGCCCGGCGAGCTGTGCGGATAGATCGCCGTTTGCCGCTCGGCGATCGCCAAACTGCCCGCGGGCACGGCGATGCGTGGGGTGGCGCGCCGCGGCAGGACCAGGCGCGAATCCAGCTCGCCCAGGTAGGCAAAGCCCGGCGCGAAGCCGATGGCGCCGACCCGGTACTCGCCCCCCGCATGAAGGGCGATGACCTCATCGATGCTCAGCCGGCAGCGCTGCGCGACCTCGGCCAGGTCTTCGCCCAGGTAGCAGACGGGGATCTCATGCAGGCGCCCAGGCTGCTGGAGAAACGGCTCCCGCAGCCACTGCTCCAGCAGCGGCGTCAGGCGCGCGACCAGGGCCTGGTGATCGGTGCGGCTCAGGTCGTAGTGCAGCAGCAGGCTGGTCCAGCCGGGCACCAGGTCGGTCAGTGCCGGGCCCAGCTCGCGGCGAATCCCCTCGGCCAGGCGCGCGATGCGTTGCGGCAGTTGCCCATCCGGCTGTTCGGCCAGCACCAGCAGCAGGGCTTCGGCGCCCGCCGGCTCCAGGCGGATCACGCGGCGTCCAGCATGGCCCGCAAGCGCCGCAGCACGGCCAGGGATTCGGCATTGTCGCCATGCACGCAGAGGCTGTCGGCCCGCAGCCGCAGCGGCTTGCCGTCGATATCGGCGAAGGCTTCACCCTGGGCGATGGCCAGGGCCTGGCCGAGGATGCGTTCGGGGTCCTGGTGTACCGCACCGGCCAGGCGCCGCGGCAGCAGTCGGCCATCGGCCTGGTAGGCGCGATCGGCGAAGGCCTCGAACAGCAGCGGCACCCCGAGGGGCTGGGCCAGTCGGCGCTCGCGCGTGTTGTCGGCCAGGGCCAGGACCATCAGCGGCAAGCCCGGGCGAAAGGCCGCGCAGGCCCCCAGCACCGCGCCGAGCAGGGCGTCGTCGGTGACCAGGTCGTTGTACAGGGCACCATGGGGTTTGACATAGGCCAGTCGCGTACCGGCGGCCTGGCAGAACGCTTCGAGGGCGCCGAGCTGGTAAAGCACCAGGGCGAACACCTCTTCCACCGAGCAGGCCAGGTGGCGACGGCCGAAGCCCTGCAGATCGGGATAGGCCGGGTGGGCGCCGATCGCCACGCCATGCTGCACCGCCAGGGCCACGGTGCGCTGCATGGTCAGGGGATCGGCGGCATGGAAGCCGCAGGCCAGGTTGGCCTGATCGACCAGGGGCATGGCATGGGCATCGTCGCCCAGGGTCCAGGCACCGAAACTTTCACCCATGTCGCAGTTCAGCAGGAGTCTATTCATGGCGACAAGCTTAGAGCCACGGCTGCCAGGGCACCAGTGCCACGCGGGCCGAAGCGCATTGCGAATACAAACCCCTTTACCTCGCCGATGCGGCAAAACCCCACATTGCCGTGTTGATCTTGCCTGCCTATAGTACCGGCACCTCTCTTCGGCCTGATCGCATGGTGCGTCTCCAGCCACACCGACATCTGCTGACCCTCTGGCTCACCAGCCTGGCCCTGGTGTTTGCCGCACTTATGCCGATGCCTGGGCAGAACGCCGGCCCCTCGCTTAGCTGGGCGGAAATGTGTACCTCCCGCGGCTATGTGCGGGTCGCCATCGAGCAACCGGCGGACAGCAGCGACGGGCAGCATTCGAGCAATCCCTGCCTATGGTGCAGCCTGCATTGTGGCCAGGCGCAACTGCCCGGCAGCGTGCTTAGCCTGGCGCTTTTCGTCGCCCCGCACGGCCGCATCGACAGTGCCGAACCCCACTCGCCCCAGCCTCACCGCACCTGGCCCACGGCCCTCTCCCGCGCACCACCCCAACAGGCCTGAAAGCCCTCGCCTGCATCTGCTAGCACGGCCATTGCCGTCCCGCCAGCAGCCATGATTCGCGCCCGTCTCGCCGAGACCACTCGGCAGCGCTATGGGGAACCGCATGAACCGCACCTACCTGGCCGGCCTACTGGTCGGCACGCTCGGCGGCGTCAACGCCGCCAATGCTGCCAATAGCGCAGAAAACCCGCCACACGCCCTGCACCTGCAACCGACCACGGTCACCGCCACACGCGAAGCGCAGAAGATCAGCGAGATACCCGCCAGCGTGGTGCGCAGCGACGGCAGGGAGATCGCCGAACAACGCCCCCGGCATCCCAGCGAAGTGCTCAACCGTATGCCCGGCGTGCGCCTGAGCAACCTGTCCGGCGAGGGCCACTCCACCGCCATTCGCCAGCCGCTGACCACCGCGCCTGTGTACCTGTTTCTCGAGGACGGCATTCCCACTCGATCCACCGGCTTCTTCAACCACAACGCGCTCTATGAGATCAACGTGCCGCAATCGGCCGGCATCGAAGTCAACAAGGGGCCGGGCAGCGCCCTCTATGGCTCCGACGCCATCGGCGGCATCGTCAATGTGCTCACCCCCGAGCCACCACCCGCAGCCGAATACGGCCTTTCCAGCGAAATCGGCGGCTACGGCTGGAAGCGCCTGCTGCTGGACGCCGGCGACTCCAACGAGCGCGACGGCTTTCGCGCCAGCCTCAACCTCACCCGCATGGACGGCTGGCAGCATGCGGCCGGCTATGACCGACAAAGCGCCCTGCTGCGCTGGGATCGCCAACAGAGCGATGCCCTGCGGGTGAAAACGGTGCTGTCCTATTCGCAGATCGACCAGGCCCATGTCGGCTCGCTCAACCAGCAGCAATACCGCGACGACCCACGCCATAACAACATTCCCTTCTCCGGTCGCCAGGTCGAGGCGCTGCGTATTTCCAGCGCCTTCGAGCATGAAAGCGGCAACAGCCTGCTGTCGTTCACTCCCTATTTTCGCGACAACAGCATGGACATCATCCCCAGTTGGTCGGTGAGCTACGACCCCAGCGAATACAACACGGCCAACCGCTCCTTCGGCTTTCTCAGCAAGTACCGTCTGGATTTCGAGCCGCTGCGCTCGCGCCTGATCCTCGGCCTGGACTATGACTACAGCCCCGGCTCGCGCCAGGAAGACTCGCTGGCCCTGACGCGCACGACCAACGCCCATGGCGCCACCGACTACCAGTTGAACCAGGCCGTGGCGCCGGTGCGCATCTATGACTACGACGTGAGCTTCCAGAGCGTCTCGCCCTACCTGCACGGCGAGCTGTCGCCCAGCGACAAGCTGCGCCTGACCGCGGGCCTGCGCTACGACCAGATGGAGTACGACTACGACAACCGCTTCAACGACGGCCAGGCCAGCGCCAGCCAGGGCGCGCCGGGCGCCTTCCCCGGCAACGGCTGGTACGGCCATGCCGGCGACAGTCGGGTGCGCTACCGCCACCTGAGCCCCAAGCTGGGCGCCACCTATGCCTTCAGCCCGGAGCTGAGCGCCTTCGTCGCCTACAGCAACGCCTTCCGCGCGCCCTCGGAAAGCCAGGTGTTCCGCGGCTCGCGGGAAAGCAACGCGGCACGCGCCCAGGCCGCCGCCGAAGCCCTGCTCGATCTCAAGCCGGTGCTGGTGGATAACTACGAGATCGGCCTGCGCGGCTACGGCGGGCGCCTGGACTACCAGATCTCGCTGTACCAGATGACGAAAAAGGACGACATCCTCAGCTACCAGGACCCGCTGACCAACCAACGCCGCGCGGTGAATGCCGGGGAAACCCTGCACCGCGGCATCGAATTGGGCCTGGGCGTGCAGCTGAGCGATGCCTGGCGCCTGGACAACAGCCTGTCCTACGCCAAGCACAGCTACGAGCACTGGTCGGTGTCCGGCACCCTCGACTACAGCGGCAAGGAGATGGAAGCGGCGCCGCGGCTGATCGGTAACAGCCGCCTCAACTACGCGCCGGAAGCCTTCAACGGCGGCCGACTCGAACTGGAATGGCAGCGTCTGGGCAGCTACTGGCGCGATGCGGCCAATACCAGCAAGTACGGCGGTCATGATCTGCTGCACCTGCGCGGCAACTACCTGTTCGACGAGCGCACGGAAGTCTTCGCCAGCCTCAACAACCTGCTGGACAAGCGCTACGCGGAAACCTCAGGCCTGGATAACAGCGGCCCCACCTACAACCCCGGCCTGCCGCGCAACCTCACGGTTGGCGTGCAACTGCGCTGGTAAAGGAGCGACCCGATGAAAAGACCCACCCTAGGCTGGCTGGCCCTGTTGCTGCTGAGTTGCCTCGTGCAGCCGGCGCTGGCTAGCGGCGGCGAGCATGGCAAACATGGCGGCAAGCAGGTCGACCTGGCCGTTGGCCTGGCCTCTGGCCCGAACGGCGCGCTCTATGCGGCGCTGGTCGAGCATGGCCATATTCAGATCCAGCGCAGTCAGGACGACGGCAACAGCTGGCAGGCCCACGCTCGGGTCAACCAGCAAGCCGAAGCCATAGCCGCCGATGGCGAAAACCACCCGCAACTGGCCGTGGGCGCGGATGGCACGCTCTATGTCAGCTGGGCGCGACGCTTCGAGCAGCGCTTCACCGGTGATCTGCGCTTCGCCCGCGCCGAGAATGGCCGCGACTTCAGCGCGCCCATCACCCTGCACCAGGATCGCAGCCTGACCGGGCACAGCTTCCAGCGCATGCACCTGGCGGCAGACGGGCGCCTGCAACTGGTCTGGATCGATGGCCGCGAACGCCTGGCCGCGGAAGCGGCCGGCCGTACCTACGAGGGCTCGGCGCTCTATGCCACGCATTCGACTGACGGCGGGCGCAGCTTCGTCGCCGAGTACAAGCTGGCCGATCACTCCTGCCAATGCTGTCGCCTGGCCCTGACCGAGGATAACGACGGCAGCCTGCTGCTGATGTGGCGCCAGGTGTTCGCCAACAGCGAGCGCGACCACGCCCTGTTGCGCCTGCCCCG
This sequence comes from Pseudomonas sp., assembly GCA_035290985.1. Taxonomy (GTDB): domain Bacteria; phylum Pseudomonadota; class Gammaproteobacteria; order Pseudomonadales; family Pseudomonadaceae; genus Aquipseudomonas. The sequence continues at coordinate 14,368 of DATDTH010000212.1, forward strand.
CACAGGTGCGGCCGAGCCGCTGCAACGCGCGACCTTCGATGCCTGGCGCATAGACGCCTGCCCGCACCATGGGCCGTCGCTGGCGGTGGATGGCGAAGGTCGCCGGCATGCGACCTGGTTCAGCCCCCATGGCGAGAGCGGCCCGGTGTTCTATGGCCAGCTCGCGGCAAACGGCGTGCAGGGCCAGCGGGCCGTCGGCGGGCCGCGCGCGGCCCATGCCAGCGTCGCCAGCCTGGGCCAGCGCGTGGTGGTGCTGTGGAAGGAATTCGACGGCGAACAGACCCAGTTGCTCGCGGAAATTTCCGACGATGGCGGCCGGCAGTTCCGCCGCGTCAGCCTGGGCAAAAGCGCCGGCCCCTCCGATCATCCGCGCCTGTTGCGCCACGGCCAGCGCCTGCTGGCGTTCTGGAACAGCGAACAACAGAGCCTAAAAGGATACCCACTGCCATGAACCGCTTATTGTCCCGCTGCCTGTACAGCCTCAGCCTGATCGCCAGCCTGGCCGGCGCCCAACCCTTGATCGAACCGTTGACCCAGGAGCAGGCGCGCCTGCTCGTCGACCCCGCGCAATACCGACAACCCACCCTGCTCGCGCTGTGGTCACTGCAATGCGCCTACTGCAAGAAGAACCTCGCCCAGTTCGCCGAATTGCAGCGCCAGCACCCGAGCATCCAGTTGCTCACCCTGGCCGCCGAACCCGCCGACAGCGGCCATGGCGAAGCGCTGCAGAAACTCGATATACCTGGCCGGCACTTCGCCTATGGCAACCAGGCGCCCGAAGCCCTGGCCTTCGCCATCGACCCGAACTGGCGCGGTGAGTTGCCGCGTACCCTGCTGTTCGACGGCAAAGGCGGCCGCCAGGCGCTGTCCGGGGTGATAGCACCGCAGCG
>DATDTH010000213.1:0-8983 GCA_035290985.1 Pseudomonas sp.
GGTGTGGGTGCGCAGCAACATGTTTGCATTGAAGTAGAAGGTGTCATGCATCGCCCGGGCCGGGTGGTGGCCAGGGATATTGAGCGCTTCGAAGTTGTGGTAGTCATTTTCCACTTCGGGGCCTTCGGCGATGCCGTAGCCGATCCGGGTGAAGAATTGCTCGATCCGTTCCAGGGTCCGGGTCACCGGATGCAGACCGCCCGAGGCCTGGCCGCGGCCTGGCAGGGTGACGTCGATGCATTCGGCCGCCAGCTTGGCGCTCAGCGCCGCCTGTTCCAGCAGCTGCTTGCGCCCATTGAGGGCCTCTTGCACGCTTTCCTTGGCCGCATTGATCAAGGCGCCGGCCTGGGGCCGTTCCTCGGCGGACAGGTTACCCAGGGTCTTCATCACCTGAGTCAGCTCGCCCTTCTTGCCCAGGTAATGCACCCGCAGCTGCTCCAGGGCATTGACGTCTTCGGTGTGTTGCACGGCCGCGAGCGCTTGCGCGACCAGCGCATCCAGGTTTTCCATGTACAGACTCCAGATACGAAATAGGGGAAGAGCTGTAAGGCTCTTCCCCTATCTGAGACGTTAGAGCTACCGAAGTAGCTCTGAGCACCGGGCGAACCCGGTGACTGTCGGGGACTTAAGCCAGAACGGCTTTCGCTTTCTCGACAATCGCAGCAAATGCCGCTTTTTCGTTCACTGCCAGGTCAGCCAGTACCTTGCGGTCGATCTCGATCGTTGCCTTTTTCAAGCCAGCGATGAAACGGCTGTAGGACAAGCCGTTGACACGAGCGCCAGCGTTGATACGGGCGATCCACAGTGCACGGAACTGACGCTTCTTCTGACGGCGGTCACGGTAGGCGTACTGGCCTGCCTTGATCACTGCCTGTTTGGCGACGCGGAACACGCGTGAGCGTGCGCCATAGTAGCCTTTAGCGAGTTTCAGAATTTTCTTGTGACGACGACGAGCGACGACACCACGCTTAACACGAGCCATGAGTAACTTCCTCTAAACCTTGACCGAAATTAACGAACGCGCAGCATGCGCTCTACTTTACGAACGTCGGACGGATGCACCATGGTGCTGCCGCGCAGTTGACGCTTACGCTTGGTAGACATTTTGGTCAAAATGTGGCTCTTGAAAGCGTGTTTGTGCTTGAAGCCATTCGCTGTTTTCAAGAAGCGCTTGGCAGCGCCGCTTTTGGTTTTCATCTTTGGCATGTTCGGATACTCCGCATTCAGTTGATAAACATAACCGCAAGGCCTGCCGTGCCCTGGTGGTTATTTCTTCTTTTTGGGTGCGATGACCATGATCAGCTGGCGTCCTTCCATCTTAGGATGCTGTTCGACCGAGCCGTATTCGAGCAGGTCACCTTCAACCCGCCGCAACAGCTCCATCCCCAGCTCCTGGTGGGCCATCTCACGGCCGCGGAATCGCAAGGATACCTTGGCCCTGTCCCCATCACTTAGGAAACGTACCAGGTTGCGTAGTTTTACCTGGTAATCCCCTTCCTCCGTCCCTGGACGAAACTTGATTTCTTTAACCTGGATCTGCTTCTGGTTTTTCTTCGCCGCGGCAACCTGCTTCTTCTTTTCGAAGATCGACTTGCCGTAGTCCATCACCCGGCAGACCGGCGGGACCGCGTCGGCGGAAATTTCCACCAGATCCAGCTTGGCCTCTTCGGCCACTCTAAGCGCTTCATCAATCGAGACGATGCCAATTTGCTCGCCGTCAGCGCCAATTAACCGAACCTCGCGTGCCGAGATATTCTCGTTGATCGGGGCCTTCGGTGCAGCTCGTTTATCTTGTCTCATTTCACGCTTAATAATAATTACTCCGAATCTTGGCGACCACGCCGGGAAACCGCCTGAGCGAGAAAATCAGCGAGTTGGGCGACGGGCATGGAGCCCAGGTCTGCACCTTCTCGCGTTCGCACGGCGACAGTCTGCAGCTCAACCTCCCGATCTCCAATAACCAAGAGATAGGGTACCTTGAGCAAAGTATGCTCGCGGATTTTAAAGCCTATCTTCTCGTTTCTCAAGTCGGACTTGGCACGGAACCCGCTCTGAGTGAGGCTTTTTTCCACTTCGAGGGCAAAATCGGCCTGCTTATCCGTGATATTCAGGATAACGGCCTGGGTCGGCGCGAGCCAGGCAGGGAAAGCTCCGGCGTAATGCTCGATCAGCATGCCGATAAAACGCTCGAAGGAACCCAGGATGGCCCGGTGCAGCATCACCGGACGCTTGCGCTGGTTGTCCTCGGCGATATAGCTGGCATCCAGGCGCTCCGGCAGGTTCGGATCGTACTGCAGGGTGCCGCACTGCCAGTTGCGCCCCAGGCAGTCACGCAGGGTGAACTCGATCTTCGGCCCGTAGAAGGCGCCCTCGCCCGGCTGGTATTCCCAGGCCAGGCCGGACTCGTTCAGCGCATCGGCCAGCGCACCCTCGGCACGGTCCCACAGCTCGTCGGAACCGACGCGCTTGACCGGACGGGTCGAGAGCTTCATGGCGATATCGCTGAAACCGAAGTCGGCGTAAACCTTGAGGGTCAGCCGGATGAAGTCGGCCGCTTCCTTCTTGACCTGCTCCTCGGTGCAGAAGATGTGCGCATCGTCCTGGGTGAAGGCACGCACGCGCATGATGCCGTGCAGCGCGCCGGACGGCTCGTTACGGTGGCAGGCACCGAACTCGGCCATGCGCAGCGGCAGCTCGCGGTAGCTCTTCAGGCCCTGGTTGAAGATCTGCACATGGCACGGGCAGTTCATCGGCTTGACCGCGTAATCACGGTTTTCCGACGAAGTGGTGAACATGTTCTCGGCGTAGTTGGACCAGTGGCCGGACTTCTCCCAGAGAATGCGGTCGACCACCTGGGGCGTGCGCACCTCGACATAGCCATTCTCACGCTGCACCTGGCGCATGTACTGCTCCAACACCTGGTACAGGGTCCAGCCATTGGGGTGCCAGAACACCATGCCCGGCGCTTCTTCCTGGGTGTGAAACAGGTCGAGCTGCTTGCCGATGCGGCGGTGGTCGCGCTTCTCCGCCTCTTCGATGCGCTGAACATAGGCAGCCAGCTGCTTCTTGTCGGCCCAGGCGGTGCCGTAGATGCGCTGCAACTGCTCGTTCTTCGCGTCGCCGCGCCAGTAGGCGCCGGACAGCTTGGTCAGCTTGAAGGCCTTGAGGAAACGGGTATTGGGCACGTGCGGGCCACGGCACATGTCGACGTATTCTTCGTGAAAGTACAGGCCCATGCTCTGGGTGCCAGGCATGTCCTCCACCAGGCGCAGCTTATAGTCCTCGCCACGGGCGGCGAACAACTCGATCACCTCGGCGCGCGGGGTCACCTTCTTGATCACGTCGTAGTCTTTTTCGATCAGTTGCAGCATGCGCTGCTCGATGGCGGCCACGTCGTCCAGGGTGAAGGGACGCTCGAAGGCGATATCGTAATAAAAGCCCTCGTCAATGACGGGGCCGATCACCATCTTGGCGCTCGGGTACAACTGCTTGACCGCATGACCGACCAGGTGGGCGCAGGAGTGGCGGATGATTTCCAGCCCCTCTTCGTCCTTGGCGGTGATGATCTGCAGCGTGGCGTTGTCCGCGATCAGGTCGCAGGCGTCGACCAACTGACCGTTGACCTTGCCGGCCAGGGTGGCCTTGGCCAGGCCCGCGCCAATGGACAAGGCCACATCGGCTACGGAAACCGGATGATCGAACGTACGCTGACTGCCGTCGGGAAGAGTAATAACAGGCATGGCGCTTCCTCTCCTAGTGGTGACCCCTACCAAAGGTCACGTGGGTTGGGATGAGCCAGTACGCGATTCGGCGGTAACCCGCCTTACAGTGGCAGGAGCCCGAGGGCCAACCTGAACCGAACCGCAGTCACTGGAAATTGAGTAATTGGCTGCTTGAACCGCCGCGACAGAGCCCCTTCTTTATAGAAAGGCGCCATCAGCGAACGCAGTTAAATTTGGCGGGCGTCGAGCGATCCAGACCAATGACCAGGACCGGCATGCCGGGCGCTGCCCATTGAAGGAGCTAAGCACTTGAAACCAAAGGTAAAGACGATTATTACGGGACACGCAGGGGCGACACTTTAGCACAAGATTCAACCCGCCAATGGCTTTGTTGCGGCAATGCCCCCCCTGCAGCCGTCCGGTGTTCGGGACCGCTGGCGCATTTACCCCCATGACAGCGCGCCCCCGCGGCACACGAAGCGAACCGGGGTGCTAGTGTTGCTGCAATACCCGGGCTCCGGCTCCACTGTCGAAGCCCCAGGAGACGCAAGGACTGCGCCCTCGAACCATGGACGAACCCGGACCCGCACCGCAGATGAACCCTCTTCCGCCACGACTTGCACCCCCCGCCCTTTCGCGCCACCCCTCCGGCGCCAAACCCGCAACCCCGAAGCACACCCCACCCACACCCATCAACCAAATAGCCCCCAGAAGGGCGCCAAGGAGGCAACACGCAGTCACGGATATAATGTATCGAACACTAATAAATATAAGCAGCACCTCGCAAGCGCGAACTCAAACCCGCAGCACAACAAACGCACGGAACGATGTCGAGCGAAGTGACGGGAGATGGAGCTTCCAGTCAGACCCAGAATTACCAGCCAAACAAGGACAGGCGCCCATGAACAACGACCCGCAAGACCTGAGCACGCACAACTACACAATCATCGAGTACAGCTTCAAGGCCAGCAAATTCATGAATTACCTGGCCGCCGTGGGGCGCTCGAACAAATGCCCGATATGCCCCCACGAAGGCGAATGGATCTTCTTTACCGAGATGGACGGCGAAGACCCCAACATGCTGATCTACAAACTGCCACAAGCGCTTAACCTGGAGAGTTACACGCCCTGCGCCCTGATGGAATGCCCACGCTGTGGCTTCCTGCTTCACACTTCACTGATCAATGTTCATGCGCACTTTCAGATCGGTGAAAGCGATGAACGCTAAAATAGCCCCGATCCGCAGAAGCATGGACTGGACGCGCACCACCCACGGCGGTAATACTGGGGGCGACCCACCCGGAGACGATCCATTGGAAGAGCGCATCGAGAAACTCGAGACCGCACTGCCCGATATACAGGCACGGCTCGTTCGCGTCGAAACCAAACTGGATGCCACCACCCTGAACATGGCAACCAAGGCGGACCTGGCCGCGGTCGGCATTATGCTCGCCGAACTTAAAACCACAGTCTCCGAGACCATATTGGCGCAAACCAAGTGGTACATAGGTACGGCCGCCGTGCTCGCCGGCCTGGCATTCGCCGCCGCGCGCCTGGTCGCCTGAGCATCCCGCACGGGGCTTTCCATAAGCCCCAAGCCAGCAAGACATGCAAACAACTCAACCCAGGAAACTTGAACCCAGCCGAGCCAACGCGCGCACCAGGCTTGCACCCTAAACAAGCCACCCCCACAAGCCTAACGACGCCCCACCCAAGTTCTTCGTGGGCGCAACTAATATCATCCATCCCAGCACTCCCTGGATAGTTTCGCTGCGACACGCTTTATTAGCGATGAAATATGAACTAGGCATCTGGCCACTATTTACAGAACACTCTGCTCTGCTAATTTCTGTCTTCCAAGGCAGTCTTTTAATGGAGGCTTCCATGACGTTTCACCTACGCGCCAAAGTAATCGAGCAGCTCTTGGAGGAATGCATACCCTCGTACCAGGCCCAATGCAGTCAACTGACTGATGGCAGTCTGGCATTTCAATTCAGGAGTCGCTCCAACTCCGGTTCGTTTTCCATCGTTGGTATTCGCTCTAACGACTGTTGCAACCAGGAGCAGATTCGCCTGCTCGGCAAATCCCTGCTCGAAGACCTGGCTTTTGCCGAGGCCGGTATTCTCGCGTCACGCACCCATGGGCAACCCCGAAATCCACCCGTACTCAAGCAAGCAGGACAAGGCTGAAGCCACACTATCAGCCCAGCCGAACGAGACTCTTCAATTCTTCAATAAGGAAAACCCGAATAAGCGGAGCGATTCAGAAACCTATCTTGTGCCCCGACAACAAGTCGACTCGAAGCCCAGCCGATGCCATAAAAAGAGCAGCCACTTCGGTATTCACCAGGGTTTCATTGATGGACGCCAGGTCCGACTCGACACGCCTGCTCGCTACCCCCGCGCGCACTCGCCGCTCATGACTGACTCTTTGCCGAGCGACGTCCGCTTTTATCCAGTAACCATCAGACACCTCCTCTTCCGCCCCCAGGCACAAGCCCAGATAAGGCACAGCGGCAGCATCCAGGCCGGTCACCCGCCGCGCAACCAGTCCATGGGCGCCAGCCTGCTCGACGGCGCGCGCAAAAAGCGGGGCCGCGACCCGCGCCAAGGCCCGCTCGAAGTCGAACCGGAAGCGCTCCCGGGCCGCCGCCGGCCTATCCAGGGGTTCGCTCATCACGCCTCGACCTAGGCACGTACAGACTCAAAGGACAATTCCTCCAGCAAGGCGCCATCCGCGCTATAGATCTTGATCGAGTCGAACTGGTCACCCAGCAACTCGAATGCAAGCCGGATGATCTTCTCCTTGCTGTCCGCGACCCGGGTCGCGCGCGGATTACCGCCCTTGCGCAACTTCCAACCGAAGGGCGTTTGATAAATACGATAGTGATCCGTGTCCCTGACCATAAAAGCCACCTTGCTTGCACACTTAAGGGTCTATTTTGGAGCACGGACCGGAAAAAGGGTTTCACCTCATTACCCTGCACCCCAGGCGCGGAGCCGCTGCAGCGAGAGCAAAACGAGACGCAGATTTAAAAAACACAAAGCAAAAAGGGCGACCCTTTCGGATCGCCCTTCTAGACCGCCTTGCAGGGCGGATTTGTTTGGTAGACGCGACTGGACTCGAACCAGCGACCCCCACCATGTCAAGGTGGTGCTCTAACCAACTGAGCTACGCGTCTGCAATGGCGCGCATTCTACGGAATCACCGCAGGCTGTCAACAGCTTTTTTCGCTAACTATCTGAATACCTGAATTTTTTGCCGTTCAAGCCGATGTTCGGGATATTGCACGGGGCACTAGCCGAGCATTTTCAACTCGGGTAGCATCGCTCTACCGTAAAAAATATAGAACAGAGGTTGCAAGATGACACACACACTTTATCCAGAATCCTATTACGCTGCGTCCGCCAACCCGGTCCCGGCGCGCCCGCAGTTGCAGGGTGAGGTGGAGACCGATGTCTGTGTCATAGGCGCCGGCTATACCGGTCTGTCCACCGCCCTGTTCCTGCTGGAAAACGGCTTCAAGGTTTGCATCCTGGAAGCGGCCAAGGTCGGCTTCGGCGCCTCGGGGCGCAACGGCGGGCAGATCGTCAACAGCTACAGCCGCGACATCGATGTGATCGAGCGCAGCGTCGGCCCGAAACAGGCGCAGTTACTCGGACAGATGGCCTTCGAGGGCGGGCGCATCCTGCGCGAACGGATCGCCACCTACAAGATCCAGTGCGACCTGAAGGACGGCGGCGTGTTCGCCGCTATCACTCCCAAGCAGATGGGCCACCTGGAAGCCCAGAAAAAACTCTGGGAGCGCTATGGCCATACCCAACTGGAACTGCTGGATGGTCAGGGCATTCGCGGGGTGGTCGCTTCGGAGAGCTATATAGGCGGAATGCTCGACATGAGCGGCGGCCATATCCACCCGCTCAACCTGGCCCTGGGCGAGGCCGCGGCCGTCGAATCCCTGGGCGGCGTCATCTATGAACAATCCCCGGCCGTGCGCATCGAGCGCGGCGCCAATCCGGTCGTGCACACCCCCGAGGGCCGGATCAGGGCCAAGTTCGTGGTGGTGGCCGGCAACGCCTACCTGGGCAACCTGATCCCGGAACTGGCGGCCAAGTCGATGCCCTGCGGCACCCAGGTGGTCGCCACCGAGCCCCTGGGCGATGCCCTGGCGAAGAGCCTGCTGCCCCAGGACTACTGCGTCGAGGACTGCAACTACCTGCTGGATTACTACCGCCTGACCGGCGACAAGCGCCTGATCTTCGGCGGCGGCGTGGTCTATGGCGCCCGCGACCCGGCCAATATCGAGGCGTTGATCCGGCCGAACATGCTCAAGGCCTTCCCGCAGCTCAAGGACGTGAAAATCGATTACGCCTGGACCGGCAACTTTCTGCTGACCCTGTCGCGCCTGCCCCAGGTCGGCCGCCTGGGCGACAATATCTACTACTCCCAGGGCTGCAGCGGCCACGGCGTGACCTACACCCACCTGGCGGGCAAGGTCCTGGCCGAGGCCCTGCGTGGCCAGGCCGAACGTTTCGACGCCTTCGCCGGCCTGCCCCACTACCCATTCCCCGGCGGCCAGTTGATGCGCGTGCCCTTCACCGCCCTGGGCGCCTGGTACTACAGCCTGCGCGACAAGCTGGGGTTCTGATAGCGCTCGCAAGGCGCCCCAGATGCGCGGGTTTCACCCGCCCTACCAAAGCCCCGCCGCACCACGCTTTTCGTAGACACCGCCTTGATTCTCCGCGCGCAAGGCCCAGTTTCGCACTGCGGGCTTTTCGGGCGAGTTAGCCGCGCAGGCAACCAGCTTTTCGTAGGTCGGGTTAGGCTTTGTTAACCCGACGGCTTATCGGCGAACCCCAAACATGGATAAGGTTACTCGGCACCAATGCCGGGGAAATCCAGCTCTCCCCCCCAATCCCCCGGATAAAGCCCGGCCTCGACATAGCGGAAGCTGGAATACGACCAACCAGGGCCGCCGCTGTTGCGTAACCAGAGTGAACAAATACGAAGCCCCAGGGACAACGGCTCGACGGTCGTTCATGGCGAAAACATCCTTGACTGTCGTTGTCGGGTTACGCTTCGCTAACCCGACCTACGGCTAGGCGGCCCCACCTGGCGGCGGGCTGCGAGCTTTGTGGTGGTCTAATTTCCCTGGACACCTCGATAGGTGGAAAATCCACCGACAGAGGAGCCATGTATGAGCCGTAAACGCAGAGCATTCGACGCCAGCTTCAAGCTGCAAGTCGTGCAGATGGTGAAG
>DATDTH010000214.1:0-2103 GCA_035290985.1 Pseudomonas sp.
GCCACTGGACCAGGCCCTGGCCGGCCCGCTGGGCGAAGCCTGGCGGCCACTCTGGCTGGGGCCCACTGCCGAGGGCGTGGCCGGCCTGGTCAGCCTCCAGGGTCAGGTCGACAGCCCCCAGTTGCAAGCCCTCGCCGAGGACCTGCAAGGCGTGCAATGGGTCGACCGCCTCGGCGAGCTGAACGGCCTGTTCGGCGCCACCCAGCTCAGCGCCGCGCAGCTCAAGCTGCTGGCCAGTGGCGCCATCCTGCTGTTGCTGTGCGTCCCCTTCGGCCTAGCCGGCGCCCTGCGCGTGGTCTGCCTGCCATTGCTGGCGGCCCTGGCGGCCCTGGCCGGGCTCGGCTGGCTGGGCCAGCCGCTGACCCTGTTCAGCCTGTTCGGCCTGCTGCTGATCACCGCCATCGGCGTCGACTATGCCATCCTGATGCGCGAAAACATCGGCGGCCCCGCGGTCAGCCTGCTCGGCACCCTGCTGTCGGCCCTGACCAGTTGGCTGTCGTTCGGCCTGCTGCTGGTCAGCGACACCCCGGCCATCGCCAACTTCGGCCTGGCGATCAGCCTCGGCCTGCTGTTCTGCTTCCTGCTGTCACCCTGGGCCGGCACCCAACCTCAGGCGCGGGTGCACCCATGAGCGTGCTCGGCTTCTGGCTGCTGGCCCTGGCCCTCTACGCGCTGGTGGCCATTATGGGCAACCGGGGCGGCCGGCGGCTGATCCCCATAGTCGGCCAGTTGCTGGTCGCCAGCCTGGCGATTCCACTTCTGCTGCTGTTCGGGGTCGAGCCCTATGCACAATTAGGCGCCAGCGACCTGCTCGCGCCGAGCTGGCTGAACCTGCTCTACGGGCTGTGTTTCGCCCTGCTGCTGGGTTACATACTCGCCGACGTGATCGACCTGGAAGTGAACGCCGCCAGCCTGAAGATCGCCCTGCCGAGTTTCCTCGTGCCGATGCTGGCCGGCCTGGCCTGCTCGGTCTGGCTACTGCCCGGCGAGCGCGGCTGGCTGAGCGCACTGGGCATCGGCCTGCTGTTCTCGATCACCGCGATCCCGGTGCTCTACCTGTTCCTGCAGAGCATCGGCTACCCGGCCGCGGCGACCAAGCGCCTGTTGCACGCGGCGATTCTCATGGACTTCATGTGCTGGAGTCTGTTCGGCCTGGCCCAGGGCAGCAGCGATCCGGCCAGCCTGCTTTGGCCACTGCTGGCGGCCTGCCTGCCGCTGGTCGCGCACAAGGCGCTGCGGTTGCGCCATGACCTGTTCTACAGCCTGCCGTTTTTCGGCCTGATGCTGCTGTTCCAGCAGTTCGAACTCAACGCGCTGGTGTTCGGCATCGCCTATATGCTGTGCCTGGCCTGGCTCGGCCAGCCCTTGCGCCTGCCGCTGCCGGAGCGCCACTGGAAGCTGCTGCTCAATGGCCTGGCGGTGCCGCTGATCCTCACCTGCGGCGTTCTGCGCGTGGATTTCCAGGGCGTCGGCGAGCACTATTCCTGGCTCTACCTCGCCGCCCTGCTGGTGCTGCCGGTGCTGAGCAAGGTCGTCGGCAGTTGGCTGGGCCTGCACTGGGCCGATCCGCTGGCGCCGCCACGGATCCAGTGGCAGGAAGCCGTGCTGCTGAATATTCGCGGCCTGACCGAAATCGTCTTCCTCAACCTGCTGCTGCAACAACAGCTGATCGACGCCCTGGTGTACTTCAGCCTGCTGCTGATGAGCCTGTTTTCCACCCTGCTACCGGCCTTGCTCGGCATTCGCCGGCCCGCCGTCCCTTCACTGGCCAAAAGGAGTCCCCATGGCGTCCGTTAACCCGCTCGAACTCGAGCAGCGTACCGTCCTGGTCATAGGTGCCGGTCCCTCGGGGGCCATAGCCGCGACCCTGCTCAAACGCCAGGGTCACGATGTGCTGATCCTCGAACGCCAGCGTTTTCCGCGCTTCTCCATTGGCGAAAGCCTGCTGTCCCACTGCCTGGACTTCATCGAGGAAGCCGGCATGCTCGAGGCCGTGCGGGCCGCCGGTTTCCAGGCGAAGAACGGTGCGGCCTTCGCCTGGGGCGAGCGCTACACCGACTTCGACTTCCGCGACAAATTCACCGAGGGCCATGGCGGGACCTA
>DATDTH010000215.1:0-7420 GCA_035290985.1 Pseudomonas sp.
CCTCCTGATCGATCACCTTGGCCGTATCGGCCGAGACATTGGTGTGCTGGCTACCCATGCTGCGGCCGAGGAAGACCTCGCCCTCCTCTTCGGCATACATCAGCGGACCGAGCTTCTCGGACAGGCCCCATTTGGTGACCATGTTCCGGGCGATCTGACTGGCGCGCATGATGTCGTTGGAAGCGCCAGTGGTGACACCGTCGAAGCCCAGGGTCATCTCCTCGGCGATACGGCCGCCGTACAGGGAGCAGATCTGGCTGATCAGCGCCCGCTTGGAAATGCTGTAGCGATCTTCCTCCGGCAGGAACATGGTCACGCCCAGAGCGCGGCCGCGGGGAATGATCGACACCTTGTAGACCGGGTCATGCTCGGGCACCAGGCGCCCGATAATGGCATGACCGGCCTCATGGTAGGCGGTATTGAGCTTTTCCTTGTCGGACATGACCATGGATTTGCGCTCGGCGCCCATCATGATCTTGTCCTTGGCCAGCTCGAATTCCTTCATTTCCACCAGGCGTTTGCCGGCCCGGGCGGCGAACAGCGACGCCTCGTTGACCAGGTTGGCCAGATCCGCGCCGGAAAAGCCTGGCGTCCCGCGGGCGATCACCGCCGGCCGGACATCCTCACCCATCGGCACCTTGCGCATATGCACTTTCAGAATCTGCTCGCGGCCACGGATATCCGGCAGACCAACCACCACCTGGCGGTCGAAGCGGCCCGGGCGCAGCAGCGCCGGGTCCAGCACATCGGGCCTGTTGGTGGCGGCGATGACGATGATGCCGTCATTCATCTCGAAGCCGTCCATCTCCACCAGCAACTGGTTGAGGGTCTGCTCGCGCTCGTCGTGGCCACCGCCCATGCCGGCGCCACGGTGGCGACCGACCGCATCGATTTCGTCGATGAAGATGATGCAGGGCGCGTGCTTCTTGGCCTGCTCGAACATGTCGCGGACCCGGGACGCACCAACACCAACGAACATTTCGACGAAGTCCGAACCGGAAATGGTGAAGAACGGCACCTTGGCCTCGCCGGCGATCGCCTTGGCGATCAGGGTCTTGCCGGTACCGGGCGGGCCGACCATCAGCACGCCGCGGGGAATGCGACCGCCCAGGCGCTGGAACTTGCCGGGATCGCGGAGGAACTCCACCAGCTCGCCGACTTCTTCCTTGGCCTCGTCGCAACCGGCGACGTCAGCCAGGGTGGTCTTGACCTGATCTTCCGAGAGCAGGCGCGCCTTACTCTTGCCGAAGCTCATCGGGCCGCCCTTGCCGCCCGCGCCACCCTGCATCTGGCGCATGAAGAACATGACCACGGCTATCATCACCAGGATCGGGAAGCTGGCCACCAGCAACTGGGTCCAGATGCTCTGCTGCTCGGGCTGCTTGCCGACAATGACCACGTTGTTGTCGATCAGGTCCTTGATCAGGCCGTTGTCCTGGATAGCCGGACGCACGGTCTCGAAGGCATTCCCGTCGACACCCTTGCCGCTGATGATGTAGCCATCCACGGTCACCTGGGCGACCTTGCCGTCCTGCACCTGCTGGATGAACTCGGAGTAATTCAGCCGACCGGACTCGGGCGGACTGGAAAAATTGTTCATCACTGTCACCAGGACAGCGGCGATGATCACCCAAAGGATGAGGTTCTTTGCCATGTCGTTCAATTAGCTACCCTCTGGAGCGGACCACGTTCGGGAACGCGCCTCGCATGACGGCTGGTTATTTACCCGCCTAACTTACTACACAACTCCCACCCCTGGCAGGCGCCGTCTGTAACCCTTTATGAAACACCCGCCCCGAGAGTCGCTCGGTTCGGCGCACTCAGGCCTCCTGGCCCTGCGCCGGAGCGCCGCGAAACCCACGGGCCAGCAGGTACTGCTCGCGGGAACGGTCCCGGGACGACAAGGGCTTGCGCATCTGCACCTTGTCGAACAGGGCCCGAACCTGCTTGTGGTAAAGGTCGAAACCCTCGCCCTGGAAAATCTTGATCAGGAAATCACCACCGGGGCGCAACACCTGACTGGCCAGATCCAGCGCCAGCTCGCACAGGTACATGGCCCGGGCCTGATCGGCCATCCTTACACCACTCATATTGGGGGCCATATCGGAAATCACAAGGTCCACCGGCTGATTACCGACGGCCTCGAGTATCTGCGCCAACACCTGGGCCTCGGTAAAGTCGCCCTGGATAAAGGTGACATCGGGAATGCTATCCATCTCCAGGATATCCGAGGCGATCAAGCGGCCCTTGTCGCCTATCACCCGACTGGTCACCTGGGACCAGCCACCGGGGGCGGCCCCCAGGTCGACCACGATATTGCCCGGACGCAGGATGCGGTCCTTTTCCTGGATCTCCAGCAGCTTGTAGCTGGCGCGCGAACGGTAGCCGTCCTTCTGCGCCATCTTCACGTAGGGATCGTTGAAATGCTCTCTGAGCCAGTTCTGGCTAGTTTTGGAACGGGCCACGCGGCACCTCGAAAATGAACGGGTCGTGATTAACTGGGCGGGCCCGGAGTGGCTCGGGTAAACTGGCCGCCGCTTTTTACAAGATCAGACGCAGGGGTCAGATTATGCCGCTCACTCAGGAGCAGAAGAAACAATACAAATCCATCGGCCATCATCTGAAACCGGTCGTCATAGTGGCCGACAACGGATTGACCGAAGGTGTCATGGCCGAACTGGAGCGTGCGATCGCCGATCACGAACTGATCAAGATCCAGTTGCGCATCACCGAACGGGAAGACCGCCTGGCAGCCATCGCCGCGCTGTGCAAGAGCAGCAAGAGCGAACTGGTGCAGGTGATCGGCAAGATGGCGTTGATTTACCGCAAGAATCCCAAGGCCAACAAGCAGCTGTCCAACGTCAGCCGCCACAGCTAAAACCGACTCAGTGGCGCGCCCGGCGCGCCTCGCTCATCTCAGCCTGCCGGCCATCCGGCAGCGGCTGCAGCACCAGCCACAACCCGCAGAACGCCAGCAGCAGATAGACGAACTGCAACCACCAGGCCGCCTGTGGCAGCCAGTGCCCGAACGCGAAATACAGCCCCGCCAACCCCAGCACGGCCAGCAGCAACTGCCCCCGCGCATCGCGCCATAGCGCGCCCCAGCCCTGCACCTGCATCAGCAACAGCGCCTGCAGCAGCGCGCAACCGAGCGCAATGCCCACCAGCAGCGGCTTGAGCCGATCGCTCAGGTCTTCGACCAGCAGCGACGCCAACCCGACCCGTTCCAGTGCCGGCAACACCAGAAAATGCAGCACCACCAGGCCGCCGACCCAGAAAGTCTGGGCCAGCTGCCACGCGGCGGCGGCAAGCCGGTTAGAGGTGAAGGACTTCGACAATCTCGAACTCGACTACGCCGCTCGGGGTCTTGACCACCACCACATCGCCCTCTTCCTTGCCGATCAGGGCACGGGCGATGGGCGAGCCGACGGAAATTTTGCGCACCTTGATGTCGGCTTCGTCCTCACCGACTATCTGATAGGTCACGCGCTCGTCGGTCTCGACGTTGGCGATCTCCACCGTGGTGCCGAAGATCACCTTGCCAGTAGGCGTAATGGCCGCCACATCGATGATCTGGGCATTCTGCAGCCGCCCCTCAATATCGCGCACCCGCGCCTCGACCATACCCTGCTGTTCGCGGGCGGCATGGTATTCGGCGTTTTCCTTCAGATCACCCAGTTCACGGGCGGTGCCTATATCCTGGCTGAGCTTGGGCCGCACCACCTTGGTCAGATGATGCAACTCCTCTTCCAGGGCGCGCGCGCCCTGGACGGTCATGGGGTATTTGGTCATGACTTGATTCCTGCATGGAGATCCTGCAAGCGGCGCACGGTCTTCTCGGGACCGAACTTCAACGCTTCACAGATCGCCGCGCCCGCCGCCAGGGTGGTGGTGCAGCAGATCCGGTGTTGCAGGGCATTACGACGGATGGAGTAGGAGTCGGCGATCGACTGACGCCCCTCGGTGGTGTTGATGATCAGGGTGACTTCGTCGTTCTTGATCATGTCGACCACGTGCGGACGGCCTTCGGTGACCTTGTTCACGCGACGCACCGGCAGACCGGCCGCCTCGATCAGACGCGCGGTACCCGAGGTGGCGACCACTTCGAAGCCCAGGGCGATCAGGTCGCGCGCCACATCCGCCACCAGGGGCTTGTCGTCGTCGCGCACACTGATAAAGGCGCAGCCGCTGTTCGGCAGTATCTCGCTGGCGCCCAGCTGGGCCTTGGCGAAGGCTTCGCCGAAGCTGTCGCCCACGCCCATGACTTCGCCGGTCGACTTCATTTCCGGGCCAAGGATCGGGTCGACGCCGGGGAACTTGGCGAAGGGGAACACTGCTTCCTTGACGCTGTAGAAGTTCGGAATGATTTCCTGGGTGAAGCCGACTTCTTCCAAGGTCTTGCCGGCCATGACCCGCGCCGCGATCATCGCCAGGGAGATGCCGATGCACTTGGAGACAAAGGGCACGGTGCGCGAGGCGCGCGGATTCACTTCGATGACGAAGATATCCTCGCCCTGCACGGCCATCTGCACGTTCATCAAGCCGACAACGCCCAGTTCCAGGGCCATCCGCTTGACCTGGTCGCGGATCTCGTCCTGGATATGCGCCGGCAGCGAATAGGGCGGCAGCGAACAGGCCGAGTCACCGGAGTGCACGCCCGCCTGCTCGATGTGCTGCATGATCGCGCCTATCACCACCTGCTCGCCGTCGCAGACCGCGTCAATATCGACTTCGATGGCGCAGTTGAGGAAGTGGTCGAGCAGCACCGGGCTGTCGTTGGAGACCTTCACCGCTTCGCGCATGTAACGACGCAGCTCTTCTTCCTGGTAGACGATTTCCATCGCCCGGCCGCCCAGCACGTAGGACGGACGCACCACCAGCGGATAGCCGATGACCTTCGAGGCCGCCAGCGCTTCGTCTTCGCTGCGCGCGGTACGGTTCGGCGGCTGACGCAGGTTCAGGCGCTCGACCATCTGCTGGAAGCGCTCACGGTCTTCGGCCCGATCGATGGCGTCCGGCGAGGTGCCGATGATCGGCACGCAGGCCTCTTCCAGGGCGCGCGCCAGCTTCAGCGGGGTCTGCCCGCCGTACTGCACGATCACGCCCTTGGGCTGCTCGATCCGAACGATTTCCAGCACGTCCTCCAGGGTCACCGGCTCGAAATACAGGCGATCGGAGGTGTCGTAGTCAGTGGAGACGGTTTCCGGGTTGCAGTTGACCATGATGGTCTCGTAACCATCGGCCCGCAGCGCCAGGGCGGCATGCACGCAGCAGTAGTCGAACTCGATGCCCTGGCCGATACGGTTCGGCCCGCCACCCAGGATCATGATCTTGTCGCGCCCCGACGGCCGAGCCTCGCACTCTTCCTCGTAGGTCGAGTAGAGGTAGGCGGTGTCGGTGGCGAATTCGGCCGCGCAGGTGTCGACGCGCTTGTACACCGGCAGCACTTTCAGCTTGTGCCTATGGTTGCGCAGGTTCTTCTCGGTCACCCCGAGCAGCTTGGCCAGGCGCGCATCGGAGAAGCCCTTGCGCTTGAGCTTGTACATCACATCGCGGTCGATCGAGGCCAGGCCCAGGGTCTTGACCCACTCCTCATCCTTGATCAGGTCCTCGATCTGCACCAAGAACCAGTGATCGATCTTGGTCAGGGCGTAGATGTCGTCACAGCTCATGCCGCTGCGGAAGGCATCGGCCACGTACCAGATGCGCTCGGCGCCCGGCACCGTCAGCTCGCGCTTGAGAATGCCGGCCGCTTCCGGATCGGTGGGGTCGAGCTTGGGATCGAAACCGTTGACCCCGACCTCCAGACCGCGCAGGGCTTTCTGCAGGGATTCCTGGAAGGTCCGACCGATGGCCATGACCTCACCCACGGATTTCATCTGGGTGGTCAGGCGGGCGTCGGCCTTGGGGAATTTCTCGAAGGCGAAACGCGGCAGCTTGGTGACCACATAATCGATGGACGGCTCGAAGGACGCCGGGGTGCGACCGCCGGTGATGTCGTTCTGCAGCTCGTCGAGGGTGTAACCCACGGCCAGCTTGGCGGCGATCTTGGCGATCGGGAAGCCGGTGGCCTTGGAGGCCAGCGCCGAGGAACGCGACACCCGCGGGTTCATCTCGATCACCACCATGCGCCCGGTCTCGGGGCAGATGCCGAACTGCACGTTGGAACCGCCGGTTTCCACGCCTATCTCGCGCAGCACCGCCAGGGAGGCGTTGCGCAGGATCTGGTATTCCTTGTCGGTCAGGGTCTGGGCCGGGGCCACGGTGATCGAGTCACCGGTGTGCACGCCCATCGGGTCGAAGTTCTCGATGGCACAGACGATGATGCAGTTGTCGTTCTTATCGCGAACGACCTCCATCTCGTATTCTTTCCAGCCGATCAGGGATTCGTCGATCAGCAACTCGCTGGTCGGCGACAGATCGATACCGCGGGCGCAGATCTCCTCGAATTCTTCGCGGTTGTAGGCGATGCCGCCGCCGGTGCCGCCCATGGTAAAGGACGGACGAATGATGCAGGGAAAGCCGACTTTCTCGAGAACGACGTAGGCTTCTTCCATATTGTGGGCAATGCCGGAAACCGGACAGGCCAGGCCGATATCCTTCATCGCCTTGTCGAAACGCGAGCGGTCTTCGGCCTTGTCGATGGTGTCGGCATTGGCGCCGATCATCTCGACGCCGAATTTCTCCAGCACGCCGTGCTTTTCCAGATCCAGGGCGCAGTTCAGCGCGGTCTGGCCACCCATGGTCGGCAGCAGGGCGTCCGGGCGCTCCTTCTCGATGATCTTGGCCACGGTGGACCACTTGATCGGCTCGATATAGGTGGCATCGGCCATGTCCGGGTCGGTCATGATGGTGGCTGGGTTGGAGTTCACCAGGATGACGCGGTAACCCTCTTCGCGCAGGGCCTTGCAGGCCTGGGCGCCGGAGTAGTCGAATTCGCAGGCCTGGCCGATAACGATGGGGCCGGCGCCGAGGATCAGGATACTTTTAATGTCTGTACGTTTTGGCATGTGCTTACTCTCGAATCCTTTGGTCAGTCGGCGGGCTTAACGGCGCTTGGCCATGGCTTCGATAAAACGATCGAACAGCGGCGCGACATCCATCGGCCCCGGGCTGGCTTCCGGGTGACCCTGGAAGCTGAACGCGTCCTTGTCGGTGCGCTCGATACCCTGCAGGGTGCCGTCGAACAGCGACTTGTGGGTGGCGCGCAGGTTAGCCGGCAGGCTGCTTTCTTCCACGGCAAAACCGTGGTTCTGGCTAGTGATCATCACCACGCCGGTCTTCAGGTCCTGAACCGGGTGGTTGGCGCCATGATGGCCGTTGACCATCTTGATGGTCTTGGCGCCAGACGCCAGGGCCAGCAACTGGTGACCGAGGCAGATACCGAATACCGGAATATCGGTTTCCAGCACGTCCTTGA
>DATDTH010000216.1:0-3657 GCA_035290985.1 Pseudomonas sp.
ACTGCATGGCTTTGGCGGCGCGCTTGGGCGTGTCGAGCAGGCCTTCGCGGGACACGTCCTCGCCGAGTTGGCCGAGAATCGCGGTGTAATTCTGTTCCAGGGACATGGATCTACCTGTGGACCTTCTTGAGGGTGAGAGCAAGGACGCAGGGTAGGGCGCGGTCGCTGCGCTGGCAAGGGCGGCGCGCTTGCCCTGGGCTCTCAACGAGGGGCAATGGCCGGGACAAAGCGTGACGCCATGCAGGTTGTCGGCGGCGTAAGCTGTCAAAAGCGCTGAGCATGGGCTAGCCTCTGACTCGATTCCCCCGCTCAGTCATAGGCACTGCTGGGGCGCTTGGCAGGCCATGGAGGCAGCCAGGCAAGAGACGGCCGCCATTCGACGGACGGCCGAAATTAAACTGTAAGGTGGATGCCCTACAGTTCTCGTTCGATTTGAAAAGGACTTTTGCTGTGAGCCACCCCGCCCGAAACGCCCGTAAAACCCTGTGCGCCGTAGCCGCCAATAACGAGGCCGCCGCGCTCGAAGTCATGCGTGCAATCGATCAGCTCGGCGACCAATTGCTGCGTCAGCGACTCTTGAACGTCGTCCATCACCTCAACCAGGATGCCGAGGAGTTGCGCGGCATTCGGGATGGCATCCAGGCGCCTGCGATACGCCGCGCCTGACGACAGATCTGGCAACGGCTCGGCCAAGCACTTAATCGTCGTCGCGGCCGTCGAGCATGGTGCGCTTGAGCATCACGTAGATCGCGCCGGTGCCGCCGTGCTTGGGCAGGCAGGAGGTAAAACCCAGCACCTGGGGGTGCTGGCGCAACCAGGTGTTGACGTGGCTTTTCAGCATCGGCCGTTTGCCGTCGGTGCGTACCGCCTTGCCGTGGGTGATGCGCACGCAGCGCACCTCGAATTTGGCCGCTTCGGCAAAGAACTCCCAAAGGGTGTCGCGGGCGACGTCGACGCTCATGCCGTGCAGGTCCAGGCTGCCGTCGAAGCTGATCTGGCCGAGCTTGAGCTTGCGCATCTGGCCTTCCTGCACACCGCTGCTGGCCCAGTGCAGCGGGTCCTCGGGGCCGACGTCGATAACGAACTGATCGGATAGACCATCGACTTTCACCCCGTCCACCGCCAGGGTGGCGACTTGCCGCAGGGTGGCGAACTGTTTGCGGTCGGTCTTGGGTTTGCCAGTGTCGGCGCGATCCTGGCTGATGGGCTTGACACCGCGCAGTTCGGTTTTGAACAGGGAAAAATCGTCGTCGTGCATGGGGGCCTCCGCTAATACGCCCATTGTAACCAGGCCTGATGGCCCGATGCGGCCTGGGTGTCCACGCGGCGAGGAAAAACCCTCAATCGTGCTTTTTCAGCAGGTGCGGAGACAGGCACAAGTCGTAGGTGGGGTGCAGTCGCCGCCGGCAGGTGCGCCAAAGCTTGATCCCCAGGCCGAACGCGAGCAGGGCGGTGGCCAACTGGACGGTTGCGGCGCCGGTACCGGCCATGCTCGGCATCGGCGGATGGCCAAACAGCGCAGCGCTGCCGCTGACCGCCAGGGCCAGGGCGGTCAGGATAAGCAGCAGTGCTAGCAGCATGCCGCCGCGCCAGCGCCACTTGGCCGGCCCGGGTGGCCGGAGGCGGCGGGCATCGAAACCACCGGATTGCTTCATGCCGATTTCCTTTGAAGGTAACGGCGGTATGACCGGCTCATCGGTCCGGGGTTCCAGCCGTCCGTGGATTGGTGGCGGAGGGGTGCCCTGGTTGTGCCCTCGGTCACAGGCGCATCAGAGCAGGCTCTTGGCATTGGGAACCAGGGTGGCGAAGTTGTCGGCCAGGGCGATCATCTCGATGCGATGGACCTGCGCGGCATCGATCACCTGGTCTTCGGCGCCCGGCAGATCGCGGGTGGCGCAGGCGGCATCGACCAGGGTGCAGCGGTAGCCGAAGTCCTTGGCCGCGCGCACCGTGCTGCTGACGCTGGAGTGGGTCATGAAACCGCAGATGATCAGGTCCAGATGCCCCAGTGCCTGCAGCCGTTCGTGCAGGTCGGTGCCGGCGAAGGCATTCGGCAGGCGTTTTTCCACCACGATTTCACCGGGCAGCGGCGTGACTTCCGGCAAGTGCTGGCCGCGCGGGCCCTGCGGATCGAGCAGGCCGCCGGGGATGCCGAGGTGCTTGATATGCACCAGTGCGCTGTCGGCGGCGCGGGCGGCGTTCAGCAGGCTGACGATCTCCGTCAGCGCGGTATCCAGGCCGGGCAGGCGCAGCACGCCGCTGCGGTATTCCTCCTGGGCGTCGATGATCAGCAGGCTGGCATGGCCGAGCTGGGCGGCGGCGTGGCCACGTCCGGTGAGCTGGTACAGGGTTTGTGCATGGGACATACGGAGGGTTCCTCGCTGGCCGGGACTGCCGCCATTGTCCACGCGTGGGCCCGAGCTGTGAACCACTTATCTCAATGCACCGCCCGATGCCTTGCGAGGCAGGGGGGCGAGCGAGCAGAATCGGCATGCCCCGGCGACGCCGGAGTCATATGCAAAAGGAGTTTGCCTTATGTCGCTTTTTTCGGCGCTGTTCCCTCATTTCGGCCTGTTCCTGGGCCTCGCGGTGGCCCTGGCCCTGCTGGGCGCGTTCAGGCGCCGCCCACCCCATTCGCCGCGTTCTCGAGATAAACCCTGATCCAGGTGGCATAAAAATCCGCGGCGGTGCTCCCAGAGTTTTTTTCACAGCCGCTCAGGGCTTCGCTTCGGCTAAAATGCGCGCCTTTCTTCTGGAGATGCCGCCGTGACCGCTTCGTCCTCCCATTTGCGCAGCCTGCGTGACCATATTCGCTGGGCCGTCAGCCGTTTCCACGCCGAGGAAGTGTTTTTCGGTCATGGAACCGACAATGCCTGGGACGAAGCGCGCCAGTTGGTGCTCGGCGCCGTGCACCTGCCCTGGGAGATTGCCGACAGCTACCTCGATTGCCGGCTGGAAGACGACGAGCGCGAGCACCTGCAAGGGCTGCTCAAGCGGCGGATCGAGGAGCGGGTGCCGACCGCCTACCTGCTCGGCGAAGCTTGGTTCTGCGGGCTGCCGTTCGTGGTGGATGAGCGGGTGCTGGTGCCGCGCTCGCCGATCGCCGAACAGATCCAGCGGCATTTCGAGCCCTGGTTGGGCCAGGAGCCGGCGCGCATTCTCGACCTCTGCACCGGTTCCGGTTGCATCGGGATCGCCTGCGCCTATGAGTTTCCCGAGGCCGAAGTGGTGCTGGCGGACCTGTCGTTCGAGGCCCTGGAAGTGGCCTACCAGAACATCCTGCGGCACGACCTGGAAGAGCGGGTCTACACCGTGCAGGGCGATGGCTTCGACGGCCTGCCGGGCCAGCGCTTCGACCTGATCGTCTCCAATCCACCTTATGTGGACGCCGAAGATTTCGCCGACATGCCCGCGGAATACCAGCACGAACCGGAACTGGGCCTGGCCTGCGGCGAGGATGGCTTGAACCTGGTGCGGCGCATGCTGGCCGAGGCCGCCGACCACCTGACCGAGCGCGGTCTGCTGGTGGTCGAAGTGGGCAACAGCCAGGTGCATGTCGAGGCGCTTTACCCGGAAGTGGACTTCACCTGGTTGGAGTTCGAACAGGGCGGTCACGGCGTGTTCCTGCTGGCCGCGGCCGACTGCCGCGAACACCAG
>DATDTH010000217.1:0-2376 GCA_035290985.1 Pseudomonas sp.
GGGGCCTTGCCGAGCAGATGCTGGCCCAGGGGCGCGCGCGGGGTGATGAGGGTGATGCCCTGGTCGGCGATGCGCACCTTGAGCCCCGCGCCATCCGGTACGAGGAACAGCCATTGTTCGCTGCCCTCGGCATCCGCGAGCAGGATCAGGGCGCCGAGCTGGATCCCCTGCCGGGGATCGAAGGGGCGCGGCACCAGCTGCTGAAACGCGCCCAGGGCCTGGCGGATTTCCTCGACCCGCCTGGCCTGCCCGGTGGCCAGGTAGGAGGCCTCCAGGCCGAGGGTGTCGTATTTGTTCTCGGCGATGTTCTCTTTAGCGGTGGCGGCCTCGTAGGCCGTCTGCGCCGCGCGCTGGGCCAGGGCCAGGTCGGCGCCGAGCCGCTCGAGTACCGCGTGCCGCAACTGGGTCTTGTCGATCGGAGGCATGGGGCAGGGGTCGGTGGAGGGGTGGGTAAGGATTATCCGCCATCGGGAGGCTAAGATGCTGGGATGGTTTTGCTGGGGAATTAACGGCGTTGTGCCGGGTTCTTGGATACCATCGGCACTTTCTTCTTTTCGACAAGGATTTCCCCATGACTGTATCGACTATTGTCACGCTGGTCGTCCTGGCGGCGTTGGTCTTCTACCTTATCGGCGTCTACAACCGCCTGGTCGAATTGAAGAACCGTTTCCAGAATGGTTTCGCCCAAATCGAAGTCCAGCTCAAGCGCCGTTACGACCTGATTCCCAACCTGGTGGAGACCGCCAAGGGCTACCTCAAGCACGAGCGTGAAACCCTCGAGGCCGTGGTGGCGGCGCGCAACACGGCGCTGGCCGGTTTGCAGGCGGCTGCCGCCAATCCGGGCAGCGCCGCGGCCATGACGCAGCTGGCCGGTGCCGAAGGCGCCCTGGGCAGTGCCATGGGCCGACTCAGCGTGGTGATGGAAGCCTACCCGGACCTGCAGGCCTCGCAGAACATGCAGCAGCTGAGCGAGGAACTGACCAGCACCGAGAACAAGGTGGCCTTCGCCCGCCAGGCCTTCAACGACGCGGTGATGGCCTACAACAGCTACCGGCAGAGTTTCCCGGCCGTGGTCCTGGCCGGTACCTTCGGCCATGGCCAGGACGCCAGCCTGCTGGAGTTCGCCGACAGCCAGGCGATCCAGGCCGCGCCGAAAGTGACGTTCTAAGCGCCGTCGCGGATGAATTTCTTCGAGCAGCAAGACCGCGCCAAGCGCAACACGGGTCGCCTGGTGCTGCTGATGGCGCTGGCCGTCGGCAGCCTGATTGCGCTCACCACCCTGGCCGTCGTGCTGGTGCTGCCTTTCCTGGGCGGCGCCGCGGATGCCTCGAGCGGCCTGGCGACCCTGGATCCGGCCCTGGTGGGCGGCATTGCCCTGGGGGTGATCGGCGTGGTGCTGCTGGGTGGGCTGTACAAGCGCCAGCAGCTGAACAAGGGCGGCAGCGCCGTGGCCGAGTTGCTGGGCGGCCGGCTGATCAACCTCGACCCCCAGGATGCCGATGAGCGCAAGATCCTCAACGTGGTGGAGGAAATGGCCATCGCCTCGGGCACGCCGGTGCCGCCGGTTTATGTGCTGGAGGACGAGGGCATCAATGCCTTCGCCGCCGGCCTGACGCCCCGGGACGCGGTGATCGGCATCACCCGCGGCTGCATCGGTCTGCTCTCGCGCGACGAGTTGCAGGGGGTGGTGGCCCATGAGTTCAGCCATATCTTCCATGGCGATATGCGCCTGAACACCCGGCTGGTCGCGCTGCTGCACGGCATCCTGCTGATCGGACTGATAGGCGAGATGCTCCTGCGCAGTTCGAGCCAGCGCTCCTCCAGTTCCCGCTCCAGCAAGGACAATTCCGGCCTGGTCGTTCTGGCCCTGGGTGCGGGTCTGATGCTGATCGGCTATGCCGGCACCTTCTTCGGCAACCTGATCAAGGCCGCCGTCAGTCGCCAGCGGGAGTTTCTCGCCGATGCCTCGGCGGTGCAGTTCACCCGCAATCCCCTGGGCATAGGCGGCGCGCTGAAAAAAATCGGCGGCCATGCCCAGGGTTCTCGGCTGCAGGCGACCCATGCCGCGGAGTTCAGTCATATGTTCTTCGGCCAGGGCATCGGCAGTGCCTTCGGTTCGCTGATGGCCACCCACCCGCCCCTGGGCGAACGCATCCGCCGGGTCGAACCGGGCTGGGACGGCGTCTTCGTGCCAACCGACCCGAGCGGCAGCCCGACGGCGGCCCCCGAGCCTGAAGTCGGCGCGGTCCAGGCCATGGACGGCGCCCTGGGCGGTGTGCTCGGCGCCGGGTTCGCGGCGCTCAGCGGCACCCCGGCAGAACCCACGGCAAGCTCCGGCGGGCGTCAGGCGGCGGCCGAGGCCATCGCGGCCATAGG
>DATDTH010000218.1:0-3117 GCA_035290985.1 Pseudomonas sp.
GTCAGCGTCCATACCAGCAGCGGCCTGGCCGATACCGTGCTGGGCGGCTTCGTCTTCGTCGACGAGTTGTCGATCTCCCACCTGAGTCCGGCGGTGGTGCGCGTTTCCCAGAGCGGGCGTAACGACCGCGTGGCCCTGGTCGGCAAGGGTTTCCATGCCGGCCTGACGCTGAGCGCCTACAAGAGCGGCGAGCCCCAGACGGTGCAGCGCTTCAAGGTCGGCTCGGCCGACCTGCGCCTGTACAGTGCCGAACGCATGAGCCTGCTGGCCCCGGACTTCCGCGACGAGGAAGGCGGTGGCTACCGCGGCTTTATCGATATCGAACTGGAAGACGAACTGGGCCGCCGTTACGTGCAACGCAATGCGCTCTTCTATGGCCGCCTGCAACTGGACCGCGGCCTGGAAAGCACCCCGGCCATGACGCGCAAGGAGATCGACAAACGCCTGGCGACCCTCGAGCGCGGCGGCGTCACCGATTACGTGCCGGACCCGCTGAAACTGCCGCCGGGCAATGTCGTCGACCTGGCCGTCGACAGCGATCTGCGCATGGTCTACGTGCTGGGCCGTGGGGAGCTGGGCGAAGGCGTTCCGCCGCCTGACAAGCTGGCCACCCAGGAAGAACTGCAGCATTACTATGGGCCGGGCTGGATCAGCCTGGTCAAATACGACCCGGCCCAACTGGACCAGGCCGCGCCACGCCATGGCCTGGGCTACTACAACTTGCCGCAGGACCTGCAGCCGAGCGCCATGGCCCTGGCCGAGAAACAGCTGTATGTGGCCGCTCGCGGTTACGATTTCCCCTTTATCGACAGCGAGAACGAAGGCCGCAGCGTGCTGCTGGTCTATGACCGCGAGATCCGCGATCCGGACGACCTGACCGAGCAGCCGCCGGGCAAGGACCGGGGCATTCGCTTCAGCCTGCCGTTGCCCTTCACCAGCGTGGCGGAGAAGGTCCTGGCCCACCAGGGGCTGCTGCTGGTCGCGACCCAGAAGGAAGGGGTGGCGGTGGTCAGCGTGGCCGATCCGCTGCGGCCCAGCGTGGTGCGTCGCATCACTCAGGCCACCCTCGGTGGCCGTAGCCAGGCGCTGACCAATCTGCTGGATATCACCGTGATCGGCGACAGCCTGCACCTGGTCAACGGCACGCACCGGGTGGTCTTCGACCTGAGCAAGCCGTCGCTGCCGCAGATCGGCGAGAGCGCCGCCGACGGCCTGACCGCCCTGAGCGCCGACGGCAGTCGTTTCGCCAGTGGCGAGGCCCTGGAGCTGTATGACGCCAGCCGTCCGGCCTATATCCGCGAGCTTGGCCGTTACCAGGCCGAGGGCTTTAGCGTGCCGGGCAACAGCCGCGGCATCCGTGCCCAGGCCACCACCGCCCTGAACCTGACGCATGCGTCGCTACTGCCCGGCGAGGACTGTTGGAAATTGCCGCAAGGCTACCTGGGCTTCTACGACTTCAGCCGCCCGGACAATATCGGCCTCCTGGACGCCCTGAGCCTGCCCCATCGTTGCCTGAGTAGTCCGAGTGGCCTGCTGAGCAAGGACAACAAGGGCTATCCGCTGCAGATCACCGACCAGGGCATCGGCGTCTTCGCCCTCGGTGCCAAACGCAGCGATGGACTTTCTGTCTCCCATCTGGGGCTGGTGGACCTGCTGACCCTAGAACTGGTGTCGAGCCAGCCCCGCGACCAGGGCGACGGCGTGCCGCTGGACAGCGCCCTGGAGCTGCGTTTCACCCGCTCCCTGGGCAAGTTCGACGACGAGGCGCTGCGCGGCTACCTGAACCTTCAGCGTGACGCCCAGGTCGGCCAGCCGGCCCAGGACGTGCCCTTCGCTCTCGAGCGCAGCGCCGATCAACGCCAGCTGCGCCTGGTGCCGGAGTCGGCATTGGCGGCGTCCAGTGGTTACCGGATCATCCTCAAGGGCGACCTGGCGAGCCGTCGCAGCCGCGGCCTGATGGAGCATGTCATTCGCTTCCGCACCGGCCTGGCGGGCGGCCCGCGGGTGGCCATCGACAGCGTCACGCCGTCGAGCCTGGATATCGGCGGTGGCGAGCTGGACGTATTGCTCTCCGGCAGCAGCGGCCAGCCGCAGTTCAGCCTGTCCGGCCAGATCGCCAGCGCCGAGTTGCGCGAAACCCTGCTCGATGGCCGTAGCCGCTACCGGGTCCAGGCACCGCCCAGCCTGCCGGGTCCGGCCAGCTTGCAGGTGATCAGCGGCAATGGCAGCAAGGCCTCCAAAGTCGGCGCCGTGCAGTTCGTCGAACCGTTGCTGGTGCGCTCCCTGGCGCCGGCCCAGGGCTCGTTCAATGGTGGCACCCGCGTGCTGATCAAGGGCCAGGGTTTCCGCAGCGACCCGGGGGCGATGACGGTACTGTTCGGCGACTTCGAGGCGACCCAATACAAGGTGCTGGACGCCGAGACCCTGGAAGTGATCAGCCCGGCGGGCTCCCTGGGCAGCGTCGATGTGCTGGTCAAACTGGTCGGTAACGGCCAGCAGGGCGTGCTGCTCAAGGCCTTCACCTACCAGCAGCCGCCCCAGGCACTGATCCGCGACAAGGGGCGGGTCTATGACCTGGCCCTCGATCCCTCGGGCAGCTACCTGTTCTCCGCCCAGGGCAGCGCCGGGGTGCTGGTCTATAAGGTGAACGCCGGCGACAACCTGGCCAATCCGGACGACCTGCAGCGGATGATCGACAGCAACCGCGACGGCAAGGATGACCGCATCCTGTCGCGCATCACGCTGCCGGCCGGCTTTATCGCCGTCGGTGTGGAACCCTATTTCGAGCGCGGCAGCGATCGCGCCTATATCAGCGGCGTGCGTCTGGACGGTGCTGGCAATGCCATCGAGGCTCGGCTGTTCACCGCGGCCTTCGACCAGCTGGATCCGGCGCGCACCACCCTGCTCAGCGCCCTGGAGCTGCCGAGCAAGAGCGTGCGCGGCCTGCGCGTGCGCAATGCCCGGGCCCTGCTGGCCATGGGCGAGGCCGGTGTCGGCATAGTCGACGCCTTCCTGCCGAACAAGACCTACCTGGTCGAGAGCCTGGCCAACGAGTCGCGCCTGCCGCTGCTCGACGTGGCGACCCAGGACTCGACCGCCGGCGATGCCGGTCTGCTG
>DATDTH010000219.1:0-7159 GCA_035290985.1 Pseudomonas sp.
GGTCGCCGGTCATGACTATCAGGCCTCGCGCCAGGAAGAGGCGATAGGCCGAGGCGCCCTGCTGCCCCAGGTTGGAATCAACTCCCGGATCGGTCGTGGCGGCCAGTTCGATGGCGAGTCCCAGGTCGGCAACCAGAGCGACCAGTTCAGCGCCGACACAGTGACCCTGGCGGTCAGCCAGCCGCTGTTCGACAAGGGGCGCTGGGCCGCCTACGAACAGGCCAAGGCTCGCGGCGAGCTGGGCGAGGTGCAGTATGCGGGTGCCGACCAGGGGTTGTTCGACCGGGTGGTGGAAGCCTATTTCGCGGTGGCTCGAGTGGAGAACGAACTGAAGCTGGTGACCCAGCAGAAGTCCGCGATCGACGGGCTGGCCAAGCAGTCCAGGCGGCTGTTCGAGGCTGGCGAAGGGGCCGTTACCGACACCGAGGAGGCCCAGGCCCGCCTGGACCTGGTTCGCGCCCAGGAAATCGAACTGCAAGCCCAGCGTCAGGCGGCCTTGCGCAAATTGGCGGGGCGCGCCGCCATTGCGGTGGGGCGCATCGTTGATATGCAGGAGCAGGCGCCCGCCACCCGTTTGCTGCCGGACGCGAAGAATCTCGACTACTGGATGCTCAAGGCCAAGCAGGCCAGCCCTCTGCTGGACGTGAGGCGGGCCTCGATCCAGCTGGCCGAGGCCGACCTCAAGCTGCAGAAAGCTGGGCACTACCCGACGCTGGCCCTGAGCGGCCAACTCGCCCACACCGACAAGAGCGACCTCAACGAATTTTCCCAGCGCCAGTCCACCTACTACGTGGGGCTGCTGGTGGATATTCCGCTCTACCGGGGTGGGGCGGTCAGTGCGTCCAGCGCGCGTGCCCATTCGGCCCTGGAAGGGGCTCATTCGGAATATGCCGCCGAAGCCCAGCAACTGGCCGAGGACATCGAACGCGACTACCTGGGTGTGGTGAGCGGATTCGAGAAGAGCCGGGCGATGGCCACGGCGGTGCGCTCCAACCAGCGGGCCCTGGAGTCGGCGGAAAAAGGCTACCAGGCGGGGGTGCGTTCGACGGTGGAGATACTCGATGCCCAGCAGCGGTTATTCGCCGCCCGGCGCGACCTGCTCAACAGCAAATTGGTGATGCTGGAGAGCTACGTCAATTTGCACACCCGCACGGGGCAGATGACCCGTGCGGTGTTGCAGGAGGTGCAGGGGGCGTTCTGACCCCCTCCGCCGCCTGGGCAGAGACCGATCAGGCGATCAGGTCGCTGCTGTTCAGTGTGCTGACCCCCAGCAACTGGATTTCGAACTCGGCGGTCGTGTCGGCATCGGTGCTGCCATAGAGGATGCTGTCGGCAAAACGCAACTGCCCCGCCGCACTGAAGGCCGCCGAGCCGATAAAGCTGAAGGCGTCATTGGTCAGGGTCGCGCTATTGGCGTCCAGGGTCGACAGGTCGATTCGGTCGCCCGCGCTGCCGAGGAAGTCGGTGATCACGTCGCGCAACGCACCCAGGCCCATTTCGTTCAGGGCGTTGAAGTCGAAGCGGTCGGCACCGCCGCCGCCATTGAGGCGGTCGACACCCAGGCCGCCGGTCAGCAGGTCGTTGCCGAGGCCGCCCCAGAGCGTGTCGTTGCCGAGGCCGCCGTTGAGGACGTTGGACGCGGCATTGCCGGTCAGGCTGTCGCCATAATTGCTGCCGATGAGGTTCTCGATATTCAGCAGGGTGTCGCTGCCCGACCCGCCGGTGGCCTGGGCGGCGCTGGTGGCCAGGCTGGCGGTCACCGCACTGGCGGCATAGGTGTAGGAGGCCGTATCGATACCGGCGGCGCCATCCAGGACATTGTTGCCGGCCCCCGCATAGAGGATGTTGTTGAGGCCGTTGCCGCCGAGGTTGGCAGTTCCACTGGCGAGGATACGACCATTCTCGATATTGGCGGCGAGGCTATAGGCGGCCAGGTAGCTGTAGAGGGTGTCGATACCGCCAGTACTGGAGGTGGCATTGGTTTCGCTGGCGACATCGCCGATATTGTCGACGTAATAGCTGTCGGAACCATCGCCGCCGCTCATGCTGTCGGCCCCGGCTCCGCCATTGAGGACATTGGTCAGGGCATTGCCGGTCAGGGTGTCGTTAAAGTTGCTGCCGGCGAGGTTCTCGATATTCAGCAGGGTATCGCTGCCCGAGCCACCGGTGGCCTGGGCGGCGCTGGTGGCCAGGCTGACGGTCACGGCGCTGGCCGCATGGAGGTAGCTCAGTGTGTCGCTCCCGGCGGCGCCATCGAGGACGTTGTTGCCGGCCCCGGCATACAGGACATTATTGAGGCCGTTGCCGCCGAGATTGGCGGTTCCGCTGGCCAGGATGCGGCCATTCTCGATGTTGGTGCCGAGGCTGTAGGTGGAGAGGTAGCTGTAAACGGTATCGCTACCGCCGGTAGTGGCAGAGGCATTGGTCTCGCTGGCCAAGTCGCCGGCGTTATCGACGTAGTAACTGTCGGAGCCATCGCCGCCGCTCATGCTGTCGGCGCCGGCGCCGCCATTGAGAACGTTGGCCGCGGCATTGCCAGTCAGGGTGTCGTTATAGGCGCTGCCGTTCAGGTTTTCGATATTCAGCAGGCTGTCGCTGCCAGAGCCGCCAGTGGCCTGGGCGGCGCTGGTGGCCAGGCTGGCGCTCACGGCACTGGCCGCGTACAGGTAACTCAGCGTGTCGTTACCGGCTCCGCCATTGAGGACGTTGTTGCCGGCCCCGGCATAGAGGGTGTTGTTGAGGCTATTGCCGCTGAGGTTGGCGGCACTGGTGACGAGGATGCGGCCATTCTCGAGGTTGGCGCCGAGGCTGTAGGCGGCGAGGTAGCTGTAGACGATATCGGTGCCGCCGGTACTGGTTGTGGCATTGGTTTCATTGACGGTATCGCCGAGGTTATCGACGTAATAGCTGTCGGAGCCATTGCCGCCGCTCATGCTGTCGGCCCCAGCTCCGCCATTCAGGGAGTTGCCCAGGGCATTGCCGGTCAGGGTGTCGTTAAAGTTGCTGCCGGTGAGGTTCTCGATATTCAACAGGGTGTCACTGCCCGAGCCCCCGCTGGCCTGGGCGGCGCTGGTGGCCAGGCTGACGGTCACCGCACTGGCGGCATAGGTGTAGGAGGCGGTGTCGATACCGGCGGCGCCATCCAGGACATTATTGCCGACCCCGGCATACAGGACATTATTGAGGCCGTTGCCGCTGAGATTGGCGGTTCCGCTGGCGAGGATGCGACCGTTCTCGATATTGACGCCGAGGCTATAGGCGGCCAGGTAGCTGTAGAGGGTGTCGATGCCGCCAGCGGCCAGGGCATTGGTTTCGCTGACGACATCGCCGATATGGTCGACATAGTAGATGTCGGAGCCGTCGCCGCCGCTCATGCTGTCGGCCCCGGCGCCACCGTTGAGGACGTTGGCCACGGCATTGCCGATCAGGCTGTCGTTATGGGCCGAGCCCAGGGCATTCTCGATCTGGGCCCCGTAGGCGATGGTCAGGCCATTGTTGATATAGCCCGAGTTGCTCCAGAAGCTGGCCCCGATGCTGCTGAAGGCACCGGCGTTGAGGTTGAGCACCACCGCCTGGGTCTGGTTACTGGCATCGAGGGTATCTGTGCCACCGGCGTCCCAGATGGTTTCGAAAACCGATTGGCCGGCGCCCCACTGATAGCTGTCATTCCCGGTATGCCAGGCCATATTGGCGCCATACAGGTACTGAATGGCGGTTATGTCCAATAGCATCGGCGTAGTCGGCTCATAGCCATAGGCATTGGTATAACTCATCACCGTATAACGAACATCGTCCACTTCCGCGGGTAGCGTGTTGCCGTTGTGCCCGTCACTGTCGAACGGGTGCTTGAGGCCCAGGGCATGGCCGATCTCATGCACGAAGGTCATGTAGTCATAGGTGCCGGCCGTGGGGTTGGTGTCGGACGTCGCTGGGCCTATCCAGACATCACCGCAGACCGCCGCGCCACCGGGGAGTTAGGCCCAGGCGGCCGCCTGGTCGCCCATACCAGCATAACCGCCGAAACGCAGGTCGCCGGCGCTGGTAGTCGAATCGTTGATCAAGGCGAAGTCGATATTGGCGACCGCTGACCAAGAGCCGAGGGCGCTGGTGATGGCGGTTTTCTGGTTGGCGCTCAGCTGGTAACTGTTGGCATATTCGTTATCGGAGGAATAGTTGTTCGCGAAAAGCGAATCGTTGGAAAGAAAGCTGTAGGACAGGGATACGCCGGTACCGAGGGCGCCCCCCCATTTGCTGCCATACACCAGGCTGTCGATCGACAGGGTGTTGGACAGCGCGATATCGCTATAGGGGGTCGTTCCGTTGGGTGTGGGCATGGTGTGCTACTTATCGGTGAAGTGTGTCAGGAACTGCATTCCTTTGGGGGGCATGACGGGCTGAGACAAATGGCGGTCAACGGCCATTAGCCGGATTTCAGCACGACGGTGCCGATTGTACGTTCAAAATCCCTGACGAAACGTGGCGTATCGAACAGTGCTGAATGTTGCCGGCCTTGTGCCAGGCGTTGTTTCAATTGCGCCAGCAGAGCGGGGCTGGTCGCCAGCAGCACCGCGCGCTCTTCGTAGGCTTCGACCGAGCGGGTGATCAACTCCGGCAACTCGAGTGCCGTCAACAGGCTACCGGCCATGCGCGAGGCGAAGGTGCGACCCGAGCGGGTCAGCACCGGCAGGCCCATCCAGAGTGCATCGTTGGCGGTGGTGCCGGCATTGAAGGGGTAGGCATCGAGAAACAGGTCGGCGGTGGTGTAGCGGGCCAGGTAGTCCGGCGGTGCCACGCGTGGGGCAAACAGCAAGCGCGCGGGGTCGATGTCCTGGTCCTGGGCCCTGGCGCAGAGGTTTGCCTGGGCCCAGGGATTATCGGCCAGCAGCCAGAGCAGGCTGTCGGGCACGCGCTGCAGAATGCGCATCCAGCAGTCGAACACCTCTTCGTTGAACTTGTAATTGTTGTTGAACGAGCAGAAGACGAAGCGTTCTTCCGGCAGGCCGCATTGGCCCCGGGTCGGCAACGGCCCAATGGGGCGCTGGCGGTCGCTGCACTGGAACACCGCGGGCAGGTAGAGCGGGGTTTCGCTGTAGTAGGGCTGTTCCTCGTCGGGGATCAGGTAGCGATCGGCGATGACGTAGTCGATGCAGGGCAGGCCGGTCGGGCCGGGAAAGCCCAGGTAGGTCATCTGCACGGGGGCGGGGCGGTAGGCCAGGATATTCGGACGCGCGCCGGACGTCAGGCCCTGCAGGTCGATCAGAATGTCGATTTCCGCCTGGCGGATGCGCTGAGCCGCGCTTGCATCGTCCAGATCGGCGATCCGCACGAAGTGATCCATGGCGTTTTTCACCCGTTCGCGCAGTTGCGAGCCATCTTCACGGCTCCAGCAAAAACCATGGAGCTCGAAGT
The DNA here is from genome assembly GCA_035290985.1 of Pseudomonas sp. GTDB lineage: Bacteria > Pseudomonadota > Gammaproteobacteria > Pseudomonadales > Pseudomonadaceae > Aquipseudomonas. The sequence continues at coordinate 5,410 of DATDTH010000219.1, forward strand.
GCTCGCGGTCGAACAGCTCGAACAGCTCGACCGTGAGCAGCGACACCGCATGCAGACAGAAGTCCGAGGAGAGAAAGCCGATGCGCAGCTTGTCGTGTCGGTAGCCCTGCGCCGGTGCCAATGCCGGCACCCGCAGGTTGACCCGCTCCTTGACGAAGTGCACGGCGGCGGCCAGTTGCAGGCCGGGATCGTCGCTGGCGGTCAACAGCGCCAGGGGCGAGGAGGCGCGGATCAGATCGCCACGAGACAGCCCGGCGAACGCCTGGTACACCGGCCATGCACATTGTTTCTGGCGCAGGTGTACCCAATGCTGGATGACCTTGGGCTGGAGCGGATCGGCTTCCAGGCTGGCGCGCAGCATGGCTTCGGCCGGTTGCAGCTGGCGTGTTTCTTCCAGCAGGCGGCCCAGGCTGTTGCGGACCATCAGGTACAGCGCGCGACTGGCCTGTGCATCCACCAGCCTTTTGTCCAGCATCGACTGCCAGAGGGCCAAGGCCTCCTGGGGGTGCTGCTGGCGCTCCAGTAGCGAGCCGAGGTTGAACCAGGCCTGGGCGAACTCCGGACTCTGGGCGATGGCGGCGCGGTAGGCGCTTTCGGCGGCCGGCAGTTGTTCGAGCTGGGAGAGGGTGACGCCGAGGTTGAACTGGATGATGTAGTTGACCGAGGAACTGCAGTGGCCGAGCCAGCATTGGTAGAGCGTGGCGACATCGGACAGGCGTTGCACGGCGTTCAGGCGATCGGCGGTGGCGATCAGCTTGAGCGGCTCCAGGGCAACACGCTCGGCCAACTGCAGGGCGGCGGCCAGGGCGGTATCGAGGTCGGGGCTGTCGAGGGCATCGTCTAGAAGGGCGTCTATCAGCATGCTGAAAATCATCCGCAATGAAAAATACCGAGCTCTCGCGAGCTCGGTATCGGGTCAAGCCTGGATTGCATGGGCTACTAGTAGAACCAAGTATTGACGTCCGCTGCAACCAGCAACTGGACCTCCCCGTCGTTGAACACGTTGTACAGGGTGCCGTCGAGGGTGGCGTTGCCGCCAGCCTGCCATTGGCCCGCCGGGTCGCTGACGTTCACCGTATCGTGGAGGTTGCCATCGATGATCATCTGCACCGGCGCGGCGGCCCCGCTGTTCGTATCGACCAGGCCGGCCTGACCGAGCTGGCCGATGGTCTCGGCATTCACCGTCAGCGAGCTGGCCTTGTCGCCATCGGCGGCGAGGTCGATGCGGCTGAGGCTGTGGCCACTGAGCACGTCCGGGTTCAAGGCGGTCAGGTCGATGGACTGCCCCTCGCTGCCGCCGGTACGGAACCAGACGTCGGCGATGCTATGGGTCTGTCCGTCGCTGGTTGCAAAGCTGGCCTCCAGCCCGATCCAGTTGCCGTTATTGAGCTGAGAAGTCTGGCCGGCATCGAGGTTGATCTGGGTGATGCCCTGGGCGCTGAGCCCCTGCATTTCATCCGCCTGGCTGACCCCGTCCTGGTTCGTGTCGACCCAGATCTGCAGGGCGGCGAAGAGGTTGTCCACGGCGCTGATGACGCCGTCCAGATTGCTGTCCAGGCTCGCCAGGGCTGCAAAACCATTCTGCGCCAACGAGCCATCCGGGAGTCGGAAGGACGAACCGAAGAGTTCGCTGCCATCGTTGATCTGGCCATCGGCGTTCAGGTCGATGGCCAGCAGGCCATCACCGCCCGCCGTCCAGCCGGTGCTCTCCTTGTCGCCATCGGCATCCAGGTCGAAGTGGACATTGGCG
>DATDTH010000220.1:0-2327 GCA_035290985.1 Pseudomonas sp.
CAGCGTCTGACGCCTCCGTGACGCCGACGGCGCCGCTCGCGCCGAGCCCGGCTGTTTCTGGCCCCGCGCCGAGCGGCCCGCAGTACCCGCTGACGCCTCCCGTGGTGTCGGCACCGGTCGCCGAAGTCGTTTCCGCGCCCGTGGCGCCCGCGCGGGCGAGCACGACTGCCGCCGAGTCCGCCGAGGCCAAGGGCCTGTTCGGCTGGATGCGCAAGAAACCCCAGGACGCGCCGCCGGCCCCGGCTGCCGTGTCGCCGAACCTCGAGGTGGCGCCCCCGGCGCCTGAGGTGGTGGTCGCGCCGATGATGCCCAGCGTAGCCGAGCCGGCTGCGGTCCAACCGATTGCGGTCCAACCGGGTGTTCAACTGGAGGCCGCGTCTGTCGTTACCGAAGCGCCGGTCGAGGTGCCAGCGGCGCCAGTGACCCCGACCAAGCCAGGGCTGTTCGCTCGCCTGCTGGGCGGCGCCGAGGAGGTCGGTTCACCGGTGACCCCGGTGGCGCCCGAATCCTGCCTGCCGGCCGCCGAGGCCCCAGTGCCAGTCGCGCCGGTTGCACCCGCGACCGAGGAACCCAAGGTCGGTTTCCTCGATCGCCTGAAACTGGGCCTGTCGAAGACCAGCGCCAGCCTGGGCGAGGGCATGGCCAGCCTGTTTCTCGGCCGCAAAGCCATAGACGACGAGCTGCTCGACGAGATCGAAACCCGCCTGCTGACCGCCGACGTCGGGGTCGAGGCCACCAACCTGATCGTCCAGAGCCTGACCCAGCGGGTGGCGCGCAAGCAGCTGACCGACAGCGGCGCGCTCTACAAGGCTCTGCAGGAGGAGCTGACCGCCTTACTGCGGCCGGTGGAAAAACCCCTGCTGATCGGTGCCGAGAAGAAGCCCTTCGTGATACTGGTCGTGGGCGTCAATGGCGCCGGCAAGACCACCACCATCGGCAAGCTGGCCAAGAAGCTGCAGCTCGAAGGCAAGAAGGTCATGCTGGCGGCCGGCGACACCTTCCGCGCCGCCGCGGTCGAGCAACTGCAGGTCTGGGGCGAGCGCAACCAGATATCGGTGATCGCCCAGCACACCGGCGCCGACTCGGCCTCGGTGATCTTCGATGCGGTGCAGGCGGCCACGGCCCGCGGCATGGATGTACTGATCGCCGATACCGCGGGGCGACTGCACACCAAAGATAACCTGATGGAAGAACTGAAGAAGGTTCGGCGGGTCATAGGCAAGCTGGACGACACGGCGCCCCACGAAGTGCTGCTGGTGCTGGACGCCGGCACCGGGCAGAACGCGATCAACCAGGCCAAGCAGTTCAACCAGACCGTGAACCTGACCGGCCTGGCCCTGACCAAGCTGGACGGCACCGCCAAGGGCGGGGTGATCTTCGCCCTGGCCAAGCAGTTCGGCTTGCCTATCCGCTACATAGGCGTGGGCGAAGGCATAGATGATTTGCGCACCTTCGAGGCCGAACCCTTCGTTCAGGCCCTGTTCGCCGAGCGGGAGCAGCCATGATTCGTTTCGAGCAGGTCGGTAAGCGTTACCCTAACGGTCACGTCGGGCTGCACGAACTGAGTTTTCGCGTGCGTCGCGGCGAGTTCCTGTTCGTCACCGGGCATTCCGGCGCGGGCAAGAGTACCCTGCTGCGGCTGATCCTGGCCATGGAGCGCCCCACCACCGGGCAGCTGCTGCTGGCCGGGCAGGACCTGGGCAAGATCACCACGGCGCAGATCCCCTTCTTGCGTCGCCAGATAGGCGTGGTGTTCCAGAACCACCAGCTGCTGTTCGATCGCACCGTGTTCAACAACGTGGCCTTGCCACTGCAGATACTCGGGCTGTCCAAGCCGGAGATCGCCAAGCGGGTGAGCGCGGCCCTGGAGCGGGTGGCGCTGTCGGACAAGATCGACCTGTTCCCGGGAGACCTGTCCACCGGCCAGCAGCAGCGGGTGGGCATCGCCCGCGCCGTGGTGCATCGACCGGCCCTGCTGCTGGCGGACGAACCGACCGGCAACCTCGACCCGCGTCTGGCGGCGGAAATCATGGGTGTGTTCGAAGACATCAATCGCCTGGGCACCAGCGTGCTGATCGCCAGCCACGACCTGAGCCTGATCGCGCGCATGCGCCATCGCATGCTGACCTTGCAGCGCGGCCGCTTGATCGGCGACGGGGAGGCCAGCTGATGAGCGCCGAACGCCTACCCCCGCAAACCCCTGCGCCGGCCGAACGGGTCGGCGCCGCGCCGAAAAAGGCCGAGCGCAAGGACGAGGGCCCGGATTTTCGCAGTCTGCTGCAGGCCTGGCTGGAGAGTCACCGCTCCAGCCTGGTGGACAGCCTGCG
>DATDTH010000221.1:0-16221 GCA_035290985.1 Pseudomonas sp.
CGGCAGCGAAGTGCGCACCCACAAGACCGATCCGCTGAAAGCGGACACCGATGGCGATGGCCTGAGCGATGGTGCCGAGGTCGGCAATATTCCCGCCTCCTCGCCCTTGAAGGTCGACACCGACGGCGACGGTATCTCCGACCCGCTGGAACTGCAGATGGGCTTGAACCCGAGCGAAGCCGCCGACGGTTTGAGCGATAAGGACAGCGATGGCCTGAGCAACGCCCGCGAAGTGCTGCTGGGTACGACCATCAATAACCCCGATACTGATGGCGACACGCTCAAGGACGGCGCGGAAGTCGATCAGTTGGGTACCGATCCGCTGAAAAAGGACACCGACGGCGACGGCCTGCGCGACGACGAAGACAGCCAGCCGCTGATCAAGGACACCCAGGCTCCCGTGGTGCAACTGGTCAATCCGGCGCCAGGCAAACAGCTGATCAAGGGCCTGCGCCTGACCATCACCCCGGGCCTGCAGGACAATGGCCGGGTGACCCAGGTGGCCGTGCGTCTCAATGGCGCGCAGATCGCCCTGCTGACCAGCGCGCCCTTCACCTACGCCATGACCCTACCGAGCGAGGCGGACAGCCTGCGTCTGGAACTGGTCGCCACCGACACCAACGGCAACCAGGGCAGCAGTGGTGAACACAGCTTCAGCCTGATCCAGGACCCCCTGACCACGGTGATCGGCCGCGTGCTGGACAGCGAGGGCCAACCGGTGGTCGGTGCCGAGCTGGATGCCCACGGCCTGACCGCCATCAGCCAGGACGATGGCAGTTTCGTGATCACCGGGGTGCCTGTGGCACCGGGTGCGGTGACCGTGATCGCCAACGGCCTGCTGGGCAGCCAGGCGGTGACCAGCGCGTCCGCGGAATTCCAGCCGGTCTGGGGCGGCACCACAGATGTGGGCAGCATTACCCTGGTATCGCCCAAGGTGCGCGTGGGGTATTTCAATGCAACGGCAAATACCGGCCAGGCTTATCAGAAAGCGCTCATCGAGCGTGCGGGTTATGAGCCGGTGCTGATCAGTAACCTCGCCGCCTTCGATCTTGCCCAGGTCGATATGCTGATAGTGGACAGCTCACGTACCTATTACGGCAACGGCAATTACAGCAATAACCGGGCGAAAGTTTTCAGCTTTGTCCAGAACGGTGGCGTGCTGCTGCTCAACGAGGAACACAACAATTCCACTGGCCCGCTGGTGGATCTTCCAGGCCAGCCAACCAGTGAGTCGATGTGGATCGGTTATAACTATCAGCCGATAGTGCCGACCCTGCGCTGGTCCGAGATCAGCGAAGGCAAGGCCGGTTCCTGGTGGCCCTACCGCACGACTGGCTATGGCGGTTTTGCCTACCTGCCATTGGATAAATTGGCCGAAACCACCGTGCCTCTGACCTTCAGCGGTGTCCGCGGCGACAAGCGCATCACCTCCATCCGTTACCCCTATGGCAATGGGCAGGTGTACTTCGGCTATGCGCCCACCTATGGCTGGCGTCCTGGCGAAAGCGATCCACTGTTCACCATCTATCAGCCCAACGTGCTGGTGATGATGCGTGAGCTGACCCTTAAGGACAGTGATCAGGACGGCCTCAAGGACATCTATGAGTACGCCAACGGCACCAGCGCCTTCCAGAGCGATCGTGACGGCGATGGCCTGCTCGACGGCTTCGAAGTCAAATACGGCTTCAATCCGAAAGTCGCCGGTGAGCAGTTCCTGAACAACGATGGCGATGACCTGAACAACCTGCGTGAGCAGGAACTGGGCACCCATCCGCGCCAGACGGACAGCGATGCGGACAGCCTGTCCGATAGCGCCGAGGTCGACCTGCACAACAGCGATCCGTTGAACGAAGACACGGATTACGACCGCGTGCTGGATAATCTGGAAGTGCTGCATAAGGCCGACCCGCGCAAGGCCGACACTGACGGCGATGGTGTCGGTGATTATGAAGAGATCAATACCTACCTCACCAAACCCGACTTGGCCGATACCGACGGCGATGGCCTGTCCGATTTTATCGAGACCAAGGGGCCTTATGAGGACATCCTCGATCCGAAGAACAAGCTCGATGCCGAGCAGGACCATGACCAGGATGGCCTGAGCAACAAGCAGGAGTTGCTCGAAACCCTGACCAACCCCAAGGTCAAGGACAGCGATGGCGATGGCCTGAGCGATGGTGCCGAAGTCCTGGCTGGCTTGAATCCGCTCGACCGCGATATGGACAAGGACGGTCTGCTGGATGGCGAGGACGGCGAGCCGCAGACCAAGGACGGCGAGGCCCCGCAGGTCAGCCTGAGCGCGCCGGTCAGTGGCAGCAGCCTGGTGCATGGTCAGCAGGTCCGCCTGCAGGCCACTGCCAGCGATAACGGCCGAGTGGTTGGGGTGACCTTCTATATCAATGGGGTCGAAGTCGCGACCGATGCCGAGGCCCCCTACGAGTACGTGATAGGCGTGCCGGAGCAGGGCAGCGAACTGCAGGTCGAGGTCAGCGCGGTTGATACCAACGGCAACGCACGACGCACCCCGGTGCAACGCTTCAATCTGATTGCCGATCCGGGTACCCAGGTCATTGGTCGTGTGCTGGATAGCGCCGGTAACCCGGTCGCGGGGGCCTCGATATTCGTGCTGAACGATTTGGGCGAGGCCAGCGTCAAGCCCGTGGCCTATGCCATGGATCAGGCCCCCAGTTCGTCCTACAGCGACAATTCGGGCCTGCAGCTCAATGATGATCAGGTCGGCGTAGCCGGTTACAACGTCAACCTCGGCCAGGGCACGGCTTATGAATGGCTGGGCTGGAATGCCAAGCCGACGGTCAATATCGATTTCGATTTCGGTCGCACGGTCTTTATCGACAGCATCAGGGTCGGCGCTACCCAGGAAGATACCGGCAACGTGGTATTGCCCTCGATCGAGGTGTTCAAGAAGGTTGGCGAGTCTTGGGTGGCCGCGGGCAGCCTGCCGGTTCCGGTCAGCAGTGCCAATAGCTACAGCAATGGCTCGTTGAGCCCACGCCGTTCCCTGGACATTAGCGGTCTTAACCTGAATAGCCGTTATGTACGGGTAACGCTCAAGGCCAATGGCAATTGGAGCTTCGTCGACGAAATCGACTTCAGCCGCAATGGCCCAAGTTCCAACAACAGCTCCTCGGCGGTGGTGACCACCGACAGTCAGGGCCGCTTCCTGGCCACTATTGCAACTGTATTGCTGGACCCGCAGATCAAGGCCACGGCCCTGTTCGGTGGTCAGTCAGTAACGGCCTTGAGTTCGGTCTTCGAGACCGTGCGCGGTGGTATCAGCGATGTCGGTGATCTGGTTGTTGCTGCCCAGGGCCGCCGTGCGTTCGAGCCGATCCAGGCGCGTCATCTGGCCTATGAGGCCAGGGAGCAAAACGCTTATAAAACACTGAATAATCAGCAGCTTTGGGACTTCTACACCTATTACGGCAACGTTCAGACCGGGACCAATTACGGCTTCAATAATGTCCAGTACCTGCTGGTCAACGAAAACTACTACACCAATGATTCACCGCACCCTTATCTGATGCGTCTGGCCGGCCGCGAGCTGACCTTGCCCGAGAGACAGATGGGCTCGGTGAAGGTCAGTCGTAAACTCTATGTGCCGGCCGGTCGCAGTTATGCGCGCTATCTGGACCTGTTCGAGAACACCACCGACCAGGCAGTGACCATCCCCGTGCGGCTATATGGCAATTTCTATAACGGTGGCCGAGTCGTGGTGGCCACCTCTACGGGGGACCAGACATTCAATACCCTCGACCGTTACCTGGTGACCGACGATGGTACCGATAATGGCGGTCGTACCGCCTCCGGCCTGCTGTTCGGCGGCCAAAGTGCTCCGGTTCAACCGACGGTGGCAAGCGGCGACCAGAACAGCTATTCGGTCAGTTACTCGCTGACCCTGCCGCCGCGCAGCCGCAAGGCGCTGTTGCACTATGCCGTGCAGAACAACAGCCGGGCCGAGGTCAAGCGCATTATCGAGGAACTGGCGGCGCCGAACTTCGAAGAGCCGGAGTTGACGGTCGAAGAACACCGCGCCATTGCTAACTGGACCACCCAGGTCGACACCGACCTGGACGGTATCGCCGATGCCGATGAAGTGCCATTGGGCCTGGACCCGGTCAAGGCCGATACGGATGGGGATGAGTTGCGCGACGGTTTCGAACGGCGTTATGGCTTCGACCCGAAGGTTAACGAAGGGCAGACCGGCGACGATCCGGATACGGACGGCCTAAGCAACCTGGAAGAACAGGAAGCGGGCAGCCATCCGCATACCCCGGATACCGATGGCGACAGCCTGCGCGATGGCGATGAGGTGAAAATCCATCACTCCAACCCGCTGGCCCGCGACACCGACCTGGACCGTCTCCTGGATGCGGACGAAGTCAGCCGCGGTACTTCCCCGGACAAGGCCGACAGCGACGAAGACGGCCTGGACGACTATGTGGAGATCTACTCCCATGGCACCGACCCGCTGAAGAAAGACAGCGACGCGGACGGCATGCCGGACAAGTTCGAGGTCGACTATAGCCTGCTGACCCAGGGGGCCGCAGACGACAAGGATAACGATGGCCTGAGCAATCTGGCGGAATTCCAGGCGGGTACCCGGCCGGACGTTGCCGACACTGATAGCGATGAACTGCTGGATGCTTGGGAAGTGCTGGGCACGCCGCCGAGCAACCCGTTGCAGGCCGATGGCGATGGCGCTGGGCGCCGCGATATCAACGAGCGTTTCGTCGATGGCACCGATCCCAAGCTGGCCAGTGACGACCGGCCGAACATCAACGGTGCGCGGTCGGTAAAGGACGAGAACAATCGCAACTGGGATATTTGGTACAACGGCGATGTGACCGGCACTACAGGTTCCGCGGTTTACAGCAATTGGGCCTTCGGACTGTTTATCAACAATAGCCAGTACTGGTACGCGCACAACCATGCCACCAGTTCAGCCAATGGTCGCGAGTACCATTACGAAGCGCGCAAGATAAATAACCTTATCGTCAGTCGTCGGGTGCTGGTGCCCAATGTTGGCGGCGCCTATGTGCGCTACCTGGAAATCCTGGATAACCCGACCACTCAGGAACAGGTGGCCAACGTACGGCTGCAGTCTTACTACGGCGCTGCCAACGACGGCCAAGTCGCGGCTGCGACCAGCAGTGGCGATGCCCAGCTGAGCATTGCCGACGATTACCTGGCCCTGCGCGATACCGCTGTGCCGACCCGTCCGGTGCTGCTGCATGTATTTGCCGGTAATGCCCAGCGTCGCCAAGGGACGAGTTTTGTCAACCAGGCCGGCCGCCTGTGGCAGACCGACTATCAGGTGCGTATCCCGGCCGGTGAGCGGCGCGTAATCATGCATTTCGCCACCCTGGAAGGCTCCAACGATGCGGCGATGCTTACTGCCGCCAAGTTGCGCAGTCTGAAAGGCCTGGGCCTGGACAACCTCGACGCCACCCTGGCCGGCAAGGTGGTGAACTTCTTCGCCTTCGCCGACAACGATGAAGACGGTTTGAGCGATGCCGACGAAACCCGCCTGGGTAGCGACAGCAACGATACGGACAGCGATGACGACAATATTCCGGATGGCCAGGATGCCGAGCCGATGACGGCGGATGTCAGCCTGCCGAACGTCAGCATCGAGTCACTCATGGCCAAGCGCCGTTACCCGGGCGATAGCCTCGAGATCAAGGCGAGCATCACCGACAACGGCCTGATCAAGACCGTGGAATTGTTCCAGGATGGTCAGCTGATCGAAACCCGCACCCAGGGCGGCGAGCAGAGCTTCTCCCTGTTGCTACCGGATACCGAGGCCAGTCAGTTGACGCTGCGTGTCACCGACAGCAATGGCAATGTCGGCGAAGCCGAGGTCACGGTGGCCATCCATGAAGTGCCGGAGATCCGCCTGAGTGGTCGGGTAGTGGATGCCCTGGACCAGCCGGTGGCCGGTGCCCAGGTCGAATTGGAAGGGGTGAAGGTCGATACCGACGCCCAAGGCCGCTTCGCCTTGTCGGTCTTCAGTATCGAGCGCGATTTCACCTTGAGTGCCAGTGCCCTGTTCGGTGCCCAGGACATGCGGGTGGAGAAAGCCATAGCAGTGACCTCCCTGGAGGATCTGGTCGATCTGGGCGATCTCGGCGATCTCAAACTGGTCGGTGTGGGACGCCATGGGTTGAATCCGATTGCGCAGAGCGAGCTGAGCTATGAAGGCACGGAGTGGAATTACAACAAGACGCTCGAAAACCAGTACAGATGGGACTTCAACACCTCTTACGGGGATGTCGAATACGGGACGGACAACGCCTTCAGTGGGGCCCAGTACTTGCTCGTTAATGGCAGTTACGTTTCCAACAGCCAGTCGAACGCCTACCAGTTGCGTTTGAATGGCCGCGAGTTGACCTACCCGATCCGGCAGATGAGCGGCCTGAATATCCGGCGCAAGGTGTATGTGCCGGCGGCAGGCAGCTATGCCCGCTTTATCGAGTCGTTCGAGAACCCGGGCAGCCAGCCTGTGACGGTGCAGGTCCGGCTTAACGGGAGTTTCTATTACACGGGCGACCGCACCCTGGTGGCCACTTCCTCGGGTGACCAGGCGTTCACTACGGCGGATCGTTACCTGCTGACCGATGACGCTACGGATGCCGCTGGCAAACCTGCGGCGGGCGTGCTGTTCGGCGGCCTGGGTGCGCCGAGCCAGCCGACCGCGGTTTCGGGCAATGAAAATAATTACGACGTGACCTATAGCCTGACCATCCCGGCGGGTGGGCGCCAGGTACTGATGCACTATGCGGTGCAGAACCATAGCCGTGCCGAGGCCAAGCGGGTGCTCGACGAATTGAGCGATCCCAACTTCGCCGACGAAGGCCTGACCCACGAAGAACTGCGTGATCTCGTCAACTGGCGCACCCTGGTCGACTCCGACAAGGATGGCCAGCCGGATGCCGAGGAAGTACCCTTGGGTCTCGACCCGCAGAACCCGGACTGGGACAACGACGGCATTCCGGACGGCCAGGACAGCGAGCCGAAGGACCCTGACAGCCAGGCGCCGGTGATCAGCCTGACGACTGCGGACGGTCCCTTCTACGCCGGTGATCCGCTGGCGGTGAGCCTCGATGCCCAGGACAACGGCCTGGTCAAGACGGTCACGCTCTTGCAGGACGGCGCCGAGATCGGCAGCCATCAAGGGGCCGGCCCGCACAGTTATGACCTGACCTTGCCGGGTGTCGGCAGCACCCATATCGAAGCGCGCGCGGTCGACAGCAATGGCAACCTCGCCACCCAGACCCTGGACCTGACGGTCGAGGCGGTTCCGGCCAGCAGCATTGCGGGCCAGGTGGTCAATCGGCTCGGCAAGCCGGTGGCGAATGCCCGCGTCTCCCTCGCTGTCCAGGGTGACGAGGGCGGTGAAACGCCGTCGCTGATGGCGCGCCTGTTCGGTGGCGAGGAAGAGGAGTTGATCACCGACAGCGAGGGTCGTTTCCTGTTCAGCGATATCGATCGGCGCGCCAACCCGAGCTGGCGGATCAGCGTCCGCTATCTGGCCTTGGATGTACCGGTCGAGGCCAGCCATGACGTTTACCTGGAGGCCGACGCTCCCTTCGATGCCGGCACCATCGAGCTGGCAGTCGACGACCGTTATGTCGCGCCGCTGACCGGCGACCTGGGCACGCGTTACTACCCTGACAGCCAGAACTTCAGCCTGCCGGTGGACTTCGCCTTCAGCGAGAAACGTGTTTCCGTCGATGTGTGGAGCCAGGAAGTTCGCATCGGTGATCTGCGCATAGTGCCGTTGCAGGGCAATCTGCAACCGGTGGACAACGCGGACAGCTTCTATGCCGCGCAGCTGGACGAGCGCCTGGTGCTGACCTGGAAGGGCTGGCAGCCGAACTCGGAAGTCGCCAGCGAAGCTCCATTCGATATGCAGGTCATACTGCACCGCGACGGACGCATCGAGACGCGCTACTACCAGATGCCGCAAGAAGGTTGGTACAACTGGATGGCTGCCCGTTTCGAGCATGGCGAATCGATCGATGAAACGGTCGGGATCGATTTCACCGATGCCCAGGCGCGCCAGGTCTTCAAGGGCTCGCCGGTCCGCGAGGAGTTCTATGGTCGGCCTGACCTGGAAGGCTGGTCGATCAGCTATGTGCCGACCCCGGAAGGCAGCTACCAGATCCAGCTGCAGCGCCTGCCCGGGTACCCGGACAGCGACGGCGATGGCCTGTCGGATGCCAACGAAACCTTGCTGGGCACGGATCTCGAGAAAAAGGATACCGATGGCGACCTGTTGTGGGATGGTTTCGAGCTGTACAACGGCTTCGATCCGCTGACGGCGGAAGAAGGCATTGCCAGCGCCGATCCGGATGAGGACACCCTGAGCAACCTGGAAGAGCAACAGCAGGGTACCGATCCCCACAACGGCGACAGCGACGACGACGACCTGAGCGATGCCGATGAAGTTCGCCTGCATAACACCGATCCGACCCTGGCGGACAGCGATGGCGATGGGCTGAACGATGAGCGGGAAATCGACGAGGGCACGGATCCGCGCAAGAGCGACACCGACGGCGATGGGCTCTTCGATAAGGAGGAGCTTGACCGTTTCGGCACTGATCCGACCACCGCGCACAGCGACGAGGACGGTATGCCCGACAAGTTCGAGGCCGACTACGACCTGTTCGAGGCCAGCGCCGAGGGCGACGAGGACGAGGACGGCCTGAGCAATATCGAGGAGTACCGCCAGGGCACCCATCCACGCAAACGCGATGGCGATGGCGATGGCCTGCCCGACGCCTTCGAGATCGGACTGCCGGGGCTTTCACCGAGCAAGTTCGACACCGACGGTTCCGGACGCGGCGATGGCGATGAACTCTTTGTCGACGGCACCGACCCGGAAAACGCGGCGGACGATGTCCAGCAGTTGCCCAATGAAGACAGGGCCTATCTGCTTACCGAGTCCGGCATCCAGGTCGAGCTGCCACGCAATGGCGCCTTCTCTTTCGATAACGTGGCCGGCAATGGCAGCGCGCTGCCCCTGGAGCGGGGCTTGCAGCTGGACGGTTACGACTTCGGCGACAATGGCGAAGGCGGTTCCCAGAACGACAGACTCGCGCGCGGCTTGAGCAGTTCGGCCGATGGGCGCACCTGGCGCACCCCCCTTCAGGAAATCGAACCCGGACTGCTGGTGAGCCGCGAGTTCTATGTGCCGGCTGAGGGCCGCGGTTATGTGCGGGTGCTGGACAAATTCTTCAATATCAGCGCGGCGACCCTGATCGCGAGACCTCGGCTGGTGTCCAGCAATGGCTATTCGTCGAATGGTTACCAGCAAGCCACCTCCAGCGGTGACGCTCAACTGGACGTCCAGGATCGCTGGTTGCGTCAGAGCAGGCAGGCCTATGAAGGCGGGGAGCCCGACCCGATCAGCCTGATGCATGTGTTCGCCGACGAGGCCGGGCGCCAGTCCTTGAACAGCGAGCATGTCTCCAGCGATGCCTATTACAACTGGAGCCTGGGCTACCGCTTCGAGGTGCCGGCCAACGAACACCGCGTGGTGCTGAGCTTCCTCGCCCTGGAGCACAGCGAGCACGGCAACGACAACCTGCAGGTGCTCAGCGCCCTGGGCGAGGACGTGCTGCGGGGTATCTCGGCGACGGATCGTTCGCGGCTGGTCAACTTCACAGCCTGCGCCGATGCCGACCTCGACCAGCTCTGCGACAGCGACGAAGGGCGTCTGGGCACCCGCGCGGATCAGGCCGATAGCGATGGCGACCGTTTCGAGGACGAACTCGAGCACCGCCTGGGCAGCGATCCGCTGGATCCGCAGTCCATGCCGGTCTTCGACATTTATTCCCTGAGCGCGGGCGATGAACAGCAACTGTTCAAGCAGCGCGGCTTCGACGGTGCATCGACCGAGTTGAAGGCGCTCTCGGGCTCGGTCACCGCCATCGACTTCGATGACAATGGCCGCTTCTGGATGGCCGAAGATTCTTCCGATGGCCCGGCGATCAGCGAGTTCGATCCGCAGACCTTCGAGCCACGGGGAAATTCGTTCTATTCCGGCATCGATGGCGCTCCAACGGACATCCTCGGGTGGTCGGTGCTCGGCAGCCTGCACCTGCAGGATCACCAGGAAGAGGGCGACGAGGAATCTGGGGAAGGCGTGTCGGCCCTGATGGTGGTCGTCGAGCAGGATCTGGTGCTCGGCCTCGGCGACTGGACTGCCGCCCGCCTGCGCGAGGACAACCGTTGTGGTTCCGGCCTGGCCAAATGGAAGGGCGAACCGCTGTACCTGAATGGCTGCAAACTGGTGCGCTTCGACTACAGCACGTCGGAGGAGCATCAGCCGCTGGTGGATCTCCACTTCTCGACCGATTTCGCCGAGCAGCCGCGGGTGCTGGCGCTGGACGACATGCCCCAGGCCAATGGCCTGGTGGCGCTGATCGAGGACAGCCTGGAGGGCAGCGCGCGCCGTCACCTGGGCTTTATCGACATGCGCACCGGCGAGGTCGTGCGCCTGGGGGCCATGCCGGCAGATGCCCAGGGCCTCTCGGTGAAGTTCAAGGATTTCCAGAATGAGCCGGTGTGGTCGGGTCAACCCGTGGAGATGCCTAATTGAACAGATATGGCCAATTAGAATCATTGCAGCCGATCTGTGATGCGGATCACGTCTGAATTTATGACCGACCTGTATATCGCTCTGCGCGATAAAAGGAATTAGATCCTCTTAAAGGTGGTAATTGATGATGCAGTACCAACGCCTCGCCCTGGCGACCGCTTTAGTGGCCGTTTTCCTGACCGGTTGCGACTCCGCAAGTGACTCGATTGCCGAAGTGAATGGCCAGGCCGTCAGCCAGGCGCGCTTCGATGCCTATCTGAAATTCAAGCGCGTGCCGACCCAGAACGGCGAGTGGGTCCAGCGCGAGCTGGATGACTACCTGGAGCGCGAGGGGCTGGCCGGGCAGATCGAGGCCCAGAAGCTGCTGCCGGCCGAACAGCTGGACACCGAGGTCGCCGAATTCCGCAAGCAGATGCTGATCAGCCGCTACTTCGAGACCTTCCTGCGCGAGCGGGTGACCGACGAGGCGGTGCGCAATTTCTACGCCACCAACCCCGACCAGTTCCAGGCCCGCAAAGCCCAGGTGGCGCATATCCTGCTGCGCACCAACCCGGGCATGAGCGAGGCCGAGCGCCAGGCCTTGCTGACCAAGGCCCAGGAGGTCTATTCGCGGGCCAATTCCAACGAAGACTTCGCTGCCCTGGCCAAGGAGTATTCCGAAGACCAGCTGTCCGCCCAGCAAGGCGGTTCGCTCGGTTGGCTCCAGGAAGGCGCCATCGATCCGGCGTTCAGCACCAAGGTCTTCGCCATGAAGGCCGGCGAGCTGTCCGAGCCGCTGGTGACGCCCTTCGGTTTTCATGTGATCAAGCTGCTCGAGGGGCCGCAGGTGATCAAGCAGCCGTTCGAGGCGGTCAGCGGCGATATCCGCTACCGCTTGCGCCAGGAGGCCAAGCAGGCCGAACTGGAGCGCCTCAAGCAGGCGGCGAAGATCGAGAAGAAAGCCCTGCCGCAAACCGCCCAAGAGGCCACACCCAGTGAAGACGCCCGTGCGGCCGGTTAACTGGGCGTTCGGCTGCCTGGTCGTGGGCAGCCTGCTGGCGGGCTGCGAGGACGACAGTCGCCAGGCCTTGCAGACGGTGCCGGTCGAGCCCTCGGCGACCCTGGTCACGGTGGACGGCACGCCGATCACCCGTGCCCAGCTGGAGCTGACCATCGAACGCACGCTCGGCGAGTCGGCGCCCTTGTTCGCCACCGAAGAGGTGGAGCGCAAGATACTCGAAAGCCTGGTCAGCAGCCGGGCCATGGCCTTGCTGGCCGAGCGTGAGCTGGATCCATCCGAGCGCGCCGAGCTGGACCTCAAGGCCCAGGCCTACCGTGAGGAATTACTGGTCCGGCATTACCTGCAGGCGAACGCCACGCCCGAGCCGGTGACCACCGAGCAGGTCGCCGACTACTACAAGCGCCACCCGGAGGAATTCGGCGGCGGTGTGGAAAAAAGCTTCGAGATCATTGGCAGCGACCAGCGTCTGGACGAGGCCCAGCGCGCTGAATTGATCGCCTTGCTCAGCGGACCCCAGGTCCAGGGCCAGGATTGGGAAGCCCTGGTGGCGACCTGGCGCGGCGCGGGCAAACCCCTGGAATACCGCAAGAACCGCCTCAAGCTGGAGTTGCTCGAGCAGCCCTTGCGCAGCCTGGTGGAGCCGACGGCGGTGGGGGCGATCGCGCCCCTGTATGCCGACGGCCAATTGCTGCTGGTGCGGGTTACCGGCGAGCAGCAGTTGCCGGGCAAGGCCTTGGCCGAGGTCAGCGGCGCCATTCGCGAGAAGCTGGCGCCCCAGGCGCTGAAACAGGCGGTGAAAAGCCTGAGTGCCCAGGCACGGAAGGAACTGAAAGTGGAATACAGCTCGCAATAAGAAAAGACGAGCGCACTGCCAAACAGCCAGGCGTTGCTGGCAACTATCAGGACAAGCGGCAGCCGGTATTGCCGCTCTTGCGGACGGAAAAGCTATGGGGATGCTGGGGGGCGGCACGCGTAACCTGCTGCTAGGGCTGGTATGGCTAATGGGCCTGTGCGAGGGCGCATTGGCCGCCCAGTCGTGCCCTGCCGTTTTCAGCGGCGGCCTGCAGACCCATGGCGCGAGTGGCGGCGTGCTCTTCCAGTGGAGCGGCCAGCTACTCGGCAACCCCACGGCCTCTCTCGATACCCTGCGGGTGCAAGGCAACCCCTGGGGCCTGCGCAGCTGCGGTTCGCTCAATTGCCAGGCCAGCGGCCGGCCGGCCGCGGACCTGGGCCCCTTGGCGTTGCCTCCGGTAGTCGCCAGCCATGACCTGCGCCTGAGCGCCATGAGCAATGGTGAAGCGGGCGGCGACGAGCTGAATCGCTACCGGCAGATCGAGGTGGGCGCCGGCGCCGACCTGCGTTTCAGCAGCCGGCACCAGGCCTACCATATCCAGCGCCTGAGCATCGGCTATGGCGCGCGGGTGACCCTGGCGCCGGGGCGCTACTGGATTGGCCAGCTGGACATCGCCAGCCGCGGGCAACTGCTGGTGCCCGAGGGTAGTGCCCGGGTGATCCTGAGCAGCGGTTTCGAGTTGCCGTACCAGGCACAGCTAAACGCTGCGGGTAACCCGGAGAACCTGCAGCTGATCGTCAGCGGGGGCATCACCCAGGGCTCTGCCAGTCTGGTCAATGCCGTGGCCTACCTCGAGGGCGATTACCGCAGCGAATTCGCCGCGCGCTGGCGCGGCGCGCTGAACGCCCGCAGCATCGAGGTCGGCAGCCTGGCCCAGGTCAAAGCGTTGCCCGCGGCCATAGGTGCGCTGAGCTGGAACACGCAGTGCCAGGAGCGGGGCGACCTGGATGGCGACGGCACCCTCGACCTGTTCGACAGCGATACCGACGGCGACGGCAGCGACGACGAGCGCGAACGCCTGGCCGGCAGCGATCCGCGCAATGCCCAGAGCCTGCCCACGGTGCCCACCCAGGCGGGCAATCGCAGCCTGTGCGTGGCGGCCTTTTCCCGCGGCCTGCAGACCTTCGGTGCGAAGGGGCGAATCGACTTCGGCTACAACGCCCAGTTGCGTGACGCCACCTCCCTCTATTTGCCGGCTCAGATCGTCAATTCCAGCTGGGGCTCCTCGCTGCGCAGCTGTGGCAGCCAGAATTGCCAGGCGAGCTTCAAGACGGTGGAGGTGCCGGCCTTGCCGGCCGTGCTCAAGACCAGCAGTTCCTTCGCTCAAACCGTGGCCGCCAAACGCAGCCTGGAACTGGATGACAGCCGTCAGGAGTGGGGGCGTTTGAGTCTCGCTGCAGGGGCCAAGGTGCGCTTCGCCACGCCGGGTCAGTACCGGTTGCGCAAGGTCTCGCTGGCCCATCGCGCCGTGCTGGAACTGGCGCCGGGCGATTACTGGATAGAGAGCCTCGAACTGGGCAGCGAGGCGCGGGTGCAGCCGATCGGCAATGGCACCGTGCGCCTGCATGTGGCCTATGACCTGACGCTGCCCTGGCAGGGCCTGCTCAATGCCACGGGCTACGAACAGCCGGGCAACCCCTCGAAGTTGCTGATCCTGGCCGACGGCGATGTAACCCTGGGCTCGAACAGCACCACGGCAGCCTATATCTATGCCCGCGGCAAGCTGATCCAGCAATACGCCTCGTTGCTCTATGGCGCGGGCGTGGCCAAGCGGGTCAAGCTGGACGCCCTGGCGCGTACCCAGCAGAACCTGACGGACTTGCCCGCTACCGATTTCGCGGCGCTCTGCGACCTGGATGGCGACGGTGTGGGTGACAACCTGGACCCGGACCGCGACGGCGACGGCATAAGCAACGATTACGAAGAGCAGCTCGGTACCGACCCCGACGACAAGAGCAGTGTGCCGCCGGACCTGGATAAAGACGGCATCCCGGACAGCCTGGACAGTGACCGCGACGGCGATGGCGTACTCAACGGCGATGACGCCTTCCCGGACGACAAAAGCGAAAGCAAGGACCTGGACGGCGACAAAATAGGCGACAACGCTGACCTGGACCGCGACGGCGACGGCATCAGCAACGCCTACGAGACCCAGGTCGGCACCGACCCGAACGACAAGAGCAGTGTGCCGCCAGACCTGGACACCGACGGCATCCCCGACAGCCTGGACACCGACCGTGACGGCGACGGCGTGGCCAACGGCGACGACGCCTTCCCCGACGATAAAAACGAAACCAAGGACCTGGACGGCGACAAAATCGGCGACAACGCCGACCTGGACCGCGACGGCGATGGCATCAGTAACGCCTACGAGACCCAACTGGGCACCGACCCGAACGATAAGACCAGCACCCCGCCGGACCTGGACAAGGACGGCATCCCGGACAGCCTGGACCCGGACCGTGACGGCGACGGCGTGGCCAACGAGTTGGACGCCTTCCCCGATGACAAGAACGAAACCAGCGACCTGGATGGCGACCAGATCGGCGACAACGCCGACCTGGACCGCGACGGCGATGGCATCAGCAACGCCTACGAGCTCCTGGTCAACACCGACCCGAACGATAAGACCAGCACCCCGCCGGACCTGGATAAAGACGGCATCCCGGACAGCCTGGACGATGACCGTGACGGCGATACTGTGGCCAACGGCGACGACGCCTTCCCGGACGACAAGTACGAAACCAAGGACCTGGACGGCGACCTGATCGGCGACAACGCCGACCTGGACCGCGACGGCGACGGCATCAGCAACGCCTACGAGACCCAGCTAGGCACCGACCCGAACGACAAGACCAGCACCCCGCCGGACTTGGACAGCGACAGCATCCCGGACAGCCTGGACCCGGACCGCGATGGCGACGACGTGGCCAACGAGCTGGACGCCTTCCCCGACGACAAGGACGAAACCAAGGACCTGGACGGCGACACCATCGGCGACAACGCCGACCTGGACCGCGACGGCGACGGCATCAGCAACGCCTATGAAACCCAGGTCGGCACCGACCCGAATGACAAGACCAGCACCCCGCCGGACCTGGATGCCGATGGTATACCCGACAGCCTGGACCCGGACCGTGACGGCGACAGCGTGGCCAACGAGTTGGACGCCTTCCCGGACGACAAGGACGAAACCAAGGACCTGGACGGCGATACCATCGGCGACAACGCCGACCCGGACCGCGACGGCGATGGCATCAGCAACGCCTACGAGACCCAGCTGGGCACCGATCCCAATGATAAGACCAGCACGCCGCCGGACCTGGACAGCGACGGCATTCCCGACAGCCTGGACGACGACCGCGACGGTGACGGCGTGGTCAACGGCGACGACGCGCTGCCCGACGACAAAGACGAAACCAAGGACCTGGACGGCGACGGTATAGGCGATAACGCCGACACCGACCGTGACGGCGACGGCGTGGCCAACGGCGATGACGCCTTCCCCGACGACAAGGACGAGACCAAGGACCTGGACGGCGACAAGATCGGCGACAACGCCGACCTCGATCGCGACGGCGACGGCATCAGCAACGCCTACGAGACCGAGGTCGGCACCGACCCCAACGACAAGACCAGCACCCCGCCAGACCTGGACGGCGACGGCATCCCGGACAGCCTGGACCCGGACCGCGATGGCGACGACGTGGCCAACGAACTGGACGCCTTCCCGGACGATAA
>DATDTH010000222.1:0-2535 GCA_035290985.1 Pseudomonas sp.
CAGGTTGAACAGCAGCAGCGGATCCTGTTCGGAGTAAATGAACTTCCAATCGCCACGGCGGATCATCATCAGCGGGGCGTTGCTGCCTTCGGCCATGTACTCGCCAATGACTTCATCGTGGCCCTGGCGACCTTCGAGGTGCGCTAATAGCGAGCGACCATCCA
The DNA here is from genome assembly GCA_035290985.1 of Pseudomonas sp. Taxonomy (GTDB): domain Bacteria; phylum Pseudomonadota; class Gammaproteobacteria; order Pseudomonadales; family Pseudomonadaceae; genus Aquipseudomonas. The sequence continues at coordinate 165 of DATDTH010000222.1, forward strand.
GCGCCAGGTCGGCCTCGACCTCGCCGCCGGCCAGCTCGACCAGGGTCGGCAGCAGGTCGGCGGTAGAGACCGATTCCGCGACGCGGTGAGCCTCGAACTGACCGGGTGCGTAGATCAGCAGCGGTACCCGGGCGGCCATCTCGAACCAGTGCATCTTGTACCAGAGGCCCCGCTCGCCGAGCATGTCGCCGTGGTCGCCGGAGAAGATGATCAGGGTGTCCTCGGCCAGGCCGGTGTCCTCCAGGGTCTGCAGGAGTTTGCCGATATTGCTGTCGATGTAGCTGCAGGCGCCGAAATAGGCACGGCGGGCATCGCGGATCTTCTGTTCCGGCAGTGGCTTGTTCCACAGGTCGATGACCTTGAGCAGGCGCTGGGAGTGAGGGTCCTGGTCCTGCTGGGCCAGGCTCACCCGGGGCAGCTCGATTTCGTCGTCGCGGTACAGGTCCCAGAAGGGTTTCGGGATGGTGTAGGGGTCGTGGGGGTGGGTCATGGACACGGTCAGGCAGAAGGGCTGCTGGCCGTCGTCACGCACATGGTCGAACAGGTACTGCTGGGCCTTGAACACCACCTCCTCGTCGAAATCCAGCTGGTTGGTGCGCACGCAGGGCCCGGCCTGCAGCACCGAACTCATGTTGTGGTACCAACTGGCGCGCACATCCGGCTCGTCCCAGTTCACCGCCCAGCCGTAGTCGGCCGGGTAGATGTCGCTGGTCAGGCGTTCCTCGTAGCCGTGCAACTGGTCCGGGCCGCAGAAGTGCATCTTGCCGGACAGGGCGGTCTTGTAGCCCAGGCGGCGCAGATGGTGGGCATAGGTCGGCACGTCGGCGGGAAAATCCGCGGCGTTGTCGTAGGCGCCGATCTTCGACGGCAACTGGCCGCTGACCAGGGTGAAACGCGAGGGCGCGCAGAGCGGGCTGTTGCAGTAGGCGGCGTCGAACACCACGGCCTCGGCGGCCAGGCGCTGCAGGTTGGGCATGCGGATCGGCGACGCCGGGTCATGCAGCGGCAGCAGGGGCGCGGCCATCTGATCGGCCATGATAAAGAGGATGTTCTTGCGTTTCATGCTCACCCGTTCCATATAGCTGGGTTATGCGACAGTGCAGACCCTGATCATGGAATTCGCTGAAGCTCAGGTAAACCGCATACGGGCACATGACTCGGATAAGTAGAATTTATGGCAGGTCTTAATGAAAGGCTGTCCCTCGACCTGTTGCGGGTGTTCGAGTCCGCGGCGCGCTACCTGAGCTTCACCGCCGCGGCGGTGGAGCTGGGCACCACCCAGCCGGCGGTCAGCCAGCAGATCCAGCGCCTGGAAAAACACCTGGACAGCCGTCTGTTCGACCGGGTGTATCGAGGCATCGAGCTGACCGACGCCGGCCGGCTGCTGCTGGAGCATGTGCAGGACGGCCTGGCGACCCTCGATGCCGGGCTGGCCGCGGTTGGCGCCAAGCCCCAGCACGAGGTGCTGCAGGTGGCCACCGATTTTGCCTTCGCCGCCTACTGGCTGATGCCGCGGCTGCACCGCTTCCACCAGGCCAACCCCGAGGTGGACGTCAGCCTGGTGACCAGCGACCGCACCATGAACATGCTGCGTTCGGAGATAGACGTGGCCATCGCCTTCGGCGACGGACGGTTCAAGCACGGCGAGGCGCTGCTGCTGTTTCGCGAGGAGGTCTTTCCGGTCTGCAGTCCGCAACTGCTGCGCGGCGGCGTGTCGCCGCTGCCGGCAGCGGCCCTGGCACAGTTGCCCTTGCTGCACCTGAAGCCGGAAGTGCGCACCCGCTGGTTCGACTGGAACGGGGTGTTTCGCCAGCTCGGCATCGCCGAGGCGCCGGCCTCGGGCCTGCTGCGCTTCGACAACTACACCCTGTTGATCCAGGCCGCCATCGCCGGCCAGGGCGTGGCCATCGGTTGGCGCTACCTGGTCGATGCCCTGATCGAGCAGGGTCTGCTCAGCCGGGTGATCGGAGCGAGCCTGTGCTCGGAGTTCGGCTATTACGTGGTGCTGCCCGAGCGCAAGCGCCGGGCGCGCCTGGTGCAGCTGTTCGTCGACTGGGTGCAGCAGGAGCTCGGCCGCGAGGCCTAGTTGGCCCCATCTCTGGGCTGCCTACCTTTGGTTGGGTGCCCGCCTGGTATGGCGTTTTTTGGTACGCGAGTGCCGCTTTTGCAATCTGCTTGCCATATGGGGGGGGCATGCTCATGGCCATAACCACTCGAGTGCACTCCCATGAAAAGCACCCTCACCGCTGTCGCCGCCGGTCTGTGCCTGGCCGCCCTCGCCGGCCAGGCGAATGCCTGGTCGCAACCGACCCACAAGAACATCGTCAAGGACGCCCTGGCGTATATGAATTCGGCCAACGCCACGGCGGAT
>DATDTH010000223.1:0-5397 GCA_035290985.1 Pseudomonas sp.
TGTTGTTTCTCTATGTTCCGGTGCTGGTGCTGACGTTCTGGGGGCACGGCAGTTACCTGCCCTTGAGTCCCGATACGACCGAGGTCCTCTATCAGGTGTTGGGTTTTCTGCTGGTCGGCCTGGGGATCTGGGCTGGTATCCGCCGGGACTGGTCGGAAGTGCGCGGCACCAGCCTGGTGTTCGGCGTGCTCTATCTCTATACCAAGCTGTTTGATTGGTGGTGGGAACTGATGCCCAAGTACCTGTTCTTCCTGGTGTTGGGCTTGATCTCGGTGTTGCTGCTGGTGCTGATGCAGCGCTGGCGCAGGACCGGCACCGGGATTCAGGGAGGTGCGCTGTGATGCGACTGACCCCTGGCAAGACCTTCTGGCTCGGCGCGGGCCTGATTGTGCTGTGCAATGCCCTGGCACTCGCTGGCGTGTTCTACAACCGTGGCGGCGAGCCGAACAGTCGCCTGTCGCTGACGGAGCGCGAGCTGCGCCTACCTTACCGTGGCATGCTCAAAGCCGAGGACAGCAGCGGCCTTGCTTTCAGCCTGGACTGGCGTCAGGCCGACGGCTGGCTGACGGAGGCTAAGCTGCGACTGTTGGGCTTCAATAGGGACGCCCTGTTTGGAGAACGCTCGGCAATACGCTGGCGCGATGCCTGGTTGATGCTGGAACTGGATGGCCCAGCCTATCAAGCCTCGGTGCAGCGGGCCCGCGAAGTGCTGGCAACCGCCGAAAAGGCCGCTCAGGCGCGACCTGACGACAGCACACTGAAAAAAGCACGCGCCGAAGCAGGCACCGCACTGGAGCGTCAGTTGCTCAAGGGCAGTCGGCTATTTCTGGTCGATGCCGACATCGATAAGCAGGTGCTGCGGGCGCGTTATCCCGATCGTCTGCGCTATGCCCTGGTGCGTGGACGCCTGAAACCCTATCTGAGGCGTTATCGGGGCGAGGACGCCTCGGCGGGTTTCGAAGCCCGGGTCGATCTGGATATCGAGCAAATCAATGTGCCCCATGCTCTGCGTGCCGCCTTCCCGGGCGGGCGCAAGCATTTCGGCTATGGCCTGGACAAGCCCCAGGCATGGGTTGAGATCGCCTTCGGCCAACGCCATGAGCCCTGGATGCTTAGCGCCCGGCGGCCATAGATCACGCTGTCGCGCTGCTGCCCTCTCCCCCAGCCCCTCTCCCATAAATGGGCGAGGGGAGCTAAGGCGCCATGCGCATGGCCATAGAAGAGATGAAATACGCTAGATGATCCGCCCATTGTCCCGGGCCGGTTCGAAGCGGATGGCGACGAACTTGGAGGTCGGGGTGTGGCTGCCGTCGCCGACGCTTTCCAGGGGCACCAGGGGGTTGGTTTCCGGGTAGTAGGCGGCGGCCTGGCCGAGCGGGATGTCGTAGGCCAGCAGGGTGAAGCCGCTGACCCGGCGCTCGCGGCCATCGCCCCAGAGCGACAGCACGTCGACCTTCTGCCCGGGCGCGTAGCCCAGGCGCAGGATGTCGGACGCGTTGACGAAGACCACGTCGCGCTGGCCGCTGACCCCGCGGTAGCGGTCGTCCAGGCCGTAGATGCTGGTGTTGTACTGGTCGTGGGAGCGCAGGGTCTGCAGGATCAGGTCGGGGACTTCGCCCCGGGCGCGGATGCCCTCGTGCAGCAGGTGCTCGGGCAGGGCGTTGGCCTGGAACTGGGCGTGGCCGCTGGGGGTGTTCCAGCGCCGTTCGGCCGCCGCGTTACCCAGGTAGAAGCCGCCGGGCTGCTCGAGCCGCTGGTTGAAATCCGTGAAGCCGGGAATGGTGTCGGCGATCAGCGCGCGGATACGCGCGTAGTCCTCGATCAACCAGGACCAGTCCACCGGTTTTCGGCCCAGGGTCGCGGCGGCGATGCCGGCGATGATCGCCGGTTCCGAACGCATCTGCGGGCTCAGCGGCTGCAGCTGGCCGTGGGAGGCGTGCACCATGCTGAACGAGTCTTCCACCGTCACCGCCTGGGGGCCGCAGGCCTGGCGGTCGATGTCGGTGCGGCCCAGGCAGGGCAACAGCAGCGCCTGCTTGCCGTGGGTCAGGTGGCTGCGGTTGAGCTTGGTGCTGATCTGCACGGTCAGCGCGCACTGGCGCAGGGCCTCGAAGGTGCGCGGGGTATCCGGGGTGGCCTTGGCGAAGTTGCCGCCCAGGCCGATAAACACCTTGGCCCGGCCCTCGAGCATGGCGTGGATGGCCTCCACCGTATTGTGCCCGTCGGCGCGCGGCACCTGGAACTGAAAGCGTCGCTCCAGGGCGTCGAGGAAAGCCGCTGGTGGCCGCTCATTGATGCCCATGCTCCGGTCGCCCTGCACATTGCTGTGACCGCGCACCGGACACAGGCCGGCGCCGGGCTTGCCGATATTGCCGCGCAGCAGCATCAGGTTGGCGATTTCCTGGACGGTCGGCACCGAATGGCGGTGCTGGGTGATGCCCATGGCCCAGCACATGATCACCCGCTCGGCGTTGCGGTAGAGCCGGGCGAGGTGTTCGATCTCGGCCTGCGCCAGGCCCGACTGCGCGACTATATGCGCCCAGTCGCTGGCGTCCACCGCGGCCAGGTAGGCCTCGACCTGGTCCGTGTGCTGCTCGATAAAGGCCTGGTCGAAGACCCGGGGACGGCCCTCGGCCAGGGCTTCGCGGTCCCAATGCAACAGGTACTTGGCCATGCCGCGCAGCACCGCCATGTCGCCGCCCAGGGCCGGGCGGAAATAGGCGCTGTTGGTCGGGCGGTCGCCGTTGCTGAGCATCTCCAGCGGATGTTGGGGGTGCTGGAAACGTTCCAGACCGCGCTCCTTGAGCGGGTTGATGCAGACCACCTGGGCGCCGCGTTTGACCGCCTCGCGCAGCGGTTCGAGCATGCGCGGGTGGTTGGTGCCGGGGTTCTGCCCGAGCACGAAGATGGCGTCGGCGTGCTCGAAGTCCTCGAAGGTCACGCTGCCCTTGCCGACCCCGACGCTCTGGTCCAGGGCCACGCCGCTGGCTTCGTGGCACATGTTCGAGCAGTCGGGAAAGTTGTTGGTGCCATAGGCGCGCACGAACAGCTGGTAGAGGTAGGCAGCCTCGTTGCTGGCGCGGCCCGAGGTGTAGAACTCGGCCTGGTGCGGGCTTTCCAGTGCATTCAGCTGCTCGGCGATCAGGACAAAGGCGGCGTCCCAGGTAATGGGCTGGTAGCGGTCGGTGGCCGGATCGTAGCGCATCGGTTCAGTCAGCCGGCCCTGGTACTCCAGCCAGTAGTCGCTCTGCTCGCGCAGGGCGGCGAGGCTGTGTTTGGCGAAGAAGGTCGCGTCCACCCGGCGCTTGGTGGCCTCCCAGTTGACTGCCTTGGCGCCGTTCTCGCAGAACTTGACCAGGCCGCTTTCCGCCGACTCGCCCCAGGCGCAGCCGGGGCAATCGAAGCCGCCATGCTGGTTGGTCTTGAGCAGGGCGCGGATGTTCTTCAGGGCGTTGTCGCTCTCCAGCCAGAAGTGCGCGACGCTGCGCAACGCGCCCCAGCCGCCCGCCGCGCCCGTGTAGGGCTTGAAGCGCGGCACGGGGGGACTCACGGACGCTGTTCCGGGCTGTAGACCCGTGGCCCATGCTGGTGCGGCAGGTGGATCAGGTTGAGCTGGTGCTGGCGGGCCCACTGCACGGCCAGGCCGGTGGGGGCGGAGAGGCTGACCAGGGTCTGGATGCCGGCGCGCAGGACCTTCTGGATCAGTTCCAGGCTGCAGCGGCTGGTGACTATGGCCAGGCCGCCGGCCAGCGGCAGGCGCTGGCGGGCGAGGGCGCCGATCAGCTTGTCCAGGGCGTTGTGCCGGCCGATGTCTTCGCGGCCCAGCAGCACCTGGCCTTGGGCATCCATGAACAGGGCGGCATGCACCGCGCCGCAGTGCTGGCCCAGGGGCTGGAACTGGCCGATGCGCTGACGCAGGCCGGTCAGCCAGTGGGCCGGCGGCAGCGGCGCGCCGGGCAGTCGCTCCAGCCTGGGCAAGGCTTGCTCCAGGGCTTCCACGCCGCACAGGCCGCAGCCGCTGCTACCGGCCAGTTGCCGGCGTTGCTGCTTGAGTTGCCAGAAGGCCCGGCTGCTGACCTGCACCCGGGCCTGGCGGGCGGCAGCGAGGCCGTCGAGCTGGATGTCATAGATATCGTCGATGGAAGCGATCAGGCCGCTGCCCAGGCTGAAGCCGACCACGAAATCCTCCAGGTCGCTGGGTGAAACCAGCATCACCGCCTGGTTCAGGCCGTTGAAGGCGATGGCCAGGGCCACCTCTTCCGCCAGCTCGGTGCGGGCCGACTCGGCCAATGGCAGGTCGCAGTAGGCATAGACCTGGCTGGCCGGGCTCAGGTTGGGGTCGAGGGCGGCGGCCTTGGGCGGACTGGACTGGCGCTGGGCGTTCATCGGGAGGCACCGATTGGTGATTATTCGACCAGCCTAGGCCCCTTGTCTGTTCGCGTCTAATGACTATGGCCGATGCCGTGATCGAGCCTGTCTATCGGCTGGCTAACGCTGCCAAGGGGCGGAAAAGGCCCGGCTGCGCCGTTACGGCCGGCATAACCGGAGCTTGGTTATAGTCATTATTATAAAACCATATAGTCGTCCTTCTTTTTGTCACGGCTCCCCGGCGAAACACCTGATATGTTTTACAGGTCGTCTGCCTGCAAGGGTAAGTTGCAAAGGCAAGCTTCGTTGTTTGTGTCTGTTCATTGGAGGTTAAACCTGTTCTGAAAAGGAGTTTTAATATGGCCACGGTTGAAAACTACAGCCTGCTTGTTTATGGCAGCCCATCGGGTTATCAAACCAATAGAGCACAGATCCAGCTGCGCGGTGCCGGAGGCACCGTCCTGGCCTGGCTGCGCTTCAATGATCCCGGGCAGTTCTTCGAGGAAGACTATGTCAGCGGCGATATTATCCGCATGCACTTGCCATCCAGTATGCTGCCCAGTGTGCTGGACGTTCTCAGGAATGAGAGTCCGGTATTTATCTATTTCGCCGCCGGGCGGGCCTTCTTCGGCACGGCCGATGAACCCATTGGCGAGGCGGAGTGATACATGGGTGAAATGATTTAAGAATGTACGGAAGTTGAATAAGGACGGGCGCGATAAAGCGCCCGCTCTTATATATATCTTGTCTCGCCAGGTCCGCCTCGTCATGCCCGCGAAGGCGGGTATTCAGAGACGTTCAACCCGGTCCGCCTTGGCGGGTTTCCCCCGCCTATGAAAAGCTGCAATACCTGGTAGCCCAATGGATAAGCGCAGCGCAATCCGGGACGCGGCTACACCGTCCAGGTAGGGTGTACTCGCCGAAGGCAGTACACCATAGGAAGTCCAATGTGGAATGCCGGCCGCGGCCAAAAGCGGTGGGCTATCGCCTTGGCGGGTTACGCCGCGCGGCGGGTGCGGCGTGGTTTGC
>DATDTH010000224.1:0-2893 GCA_035290985.1 Pseudomonas sp.
CTGTCCGCCCGGTTCAGGCGCCGGGCAAGGAGCGGCGCCAGGCGCGGTTCCTGGCGCGGGGCAAGGAGCACCGGCTCCTGCAGCGCTTCGTCGACCTCCGCCTGGGGCCAGACGCCGAACCCGGCGACACGCGCGAGCACCTTGTCCCGCGCGGCCCGGGCCCGCTCGGGATGGCGGTCCGGGCGCAAGCGGCTGGGCGCCTGGGGCAGCACGGCGAGCAAGGCGGCCTCGGCGCGGGTCAACTGGCTCGGCGGCTTGCCCAGGTAGGCCCAGCTGGCCGCCGCCACGCCCTGCAGCGTGCCGCCGAAGGGCGCGCGGTCGAGGTAGATGGTGAGGATCTGCTCCTTGGACAGGTGCCATTCCAGCTGGGCGGTGCGCCACAGCTGGCGCAGCTTGCCGCCCAGGGTCCGGGTATGGGGTTCGAGCAGGCGCGCCACCTGCATGGACAGGGTGCTGCCGCCGGATAGCACCCGGCCGCCGCGCAGGTTCTGCCAGGCGGCGCGCCCCAGGGCCAGGGGGTTGATTCCCGGATGGCTGTAAAACCAGCGGTCCTCATAGGTCAGCAACGCTTCCAGGTAATAGGGCGAGACCTGCTCGGGGCGGATCGGGTAACGCCAGACGCCGTCACGGTCGGCGAAGCGCCAGAGCGGCGTGCCGTCCTCGGCCAGCACCACCCGGGCCAGGTCGTCGCCCGGCAGGGGCAAGGGGAACAGCCGATCGGCGGTCCAGAGCAGCAGCAGCATGAGCAGCGGCCCGGCAATCCAGGGCCGGCGCAGCAGCGCCCATGGGCCTGACTTCCACCCGCTCAGCTTGAACACGCGCTCTCCTCGATCGGACTTGCCTCGGCCTGCATCCGGGCCGGCCGCTCTTGTAGCTCGGATAGAATCCGGGGGCAAGCGGGGAACTCGCACCGTCTGCGACAGACCAACAACCCAGCCGTCCGGGCGAATGCCTGGCACACTGGTCGCTCCACCCTCTCCTCCCCCGGCTTTTTAGGAACCCTCACATGCAGGTACAAGGCTTCTTCGAATGGCTCGGCCAGGTCCTGGGCGCCGTGATCCGCTTTATCGTCGAGGCGCTGGACGGATTCTTCAATCTATTGAGCAATGCCGGCAGCAACTTTATCAAGGGCCTGTCCAGCGCCCTGGGCATCGAGGCCTCGCTGCTGGGCATTCTGGCCCTGATCATCGGCCTGTTGCTGCTGGCCGCGGCCGTGCGCGCCTTTATCAAGCGTTCGATCATCTTCGGCCTGATCTGGCTGGTGCTCGGGTTGTGGCTATTGAGTGCCTTGATCCAGTAGGGCGGCCTCGGCGTACAAGGGCCGGAAATGGGACCACGCAGCGCAAAAGCCCGCGGGTTTCCCGCCCTACAAGAGCACGCGCGTTCGCTTTTTCGTAGGGTGGGTTAGCGTAGGATGGGTTGAGCGCAGCGATACCCATGCTGAAAGACGAGCCGGGGCACGGACCGCTCGGCAAAGGCGGACGCAGGAGCGTCCAGGGCGGCATTCCCACGCAGGAGCGTTGGAACGATCAAGATAAGCCCCAGCGCAATCCGGGGCCCTGTGGTGTACTGCCTTCGGCGAGTACAGCCTACTTGCACGGTGACACACCCTACGGGGCCCCGTTGCATCCTGACCTACAGGTTTCGCCGAAGCGCTTTTCGGAGGGCGGATATTCACTCCGCCCGTTGGAATCAGTCGAAATCGAATTCGATGTCCAAATCACCTTCGCAGAAATCCAGGGTGCTCGGTTCCGAGACGTGTCCCTCTTCGAAGGTCGCGCGAAACGCCCATTCGCAGCCCGAGTCATCGGTGCTGTCATCCCAGACCAGCGTCTCGGTGTCGCCCGATGCGATACCCTCACCGATATCGAACTCGCCCCACTCGGCGCCATCCTCGGAAACCTCGATGGCCGTGATGCGCTGATCACTGTTGTTGGAAACCTTGAAGGAGTACTCGGCCATGACCGGACTGGACAGCAGAGCAACGGCAACAGCAGACGCGATAGCAATACGTTTCATAGCGGTATGTCTCCACTGCGAGAAATTCGCTCGCTGAGCATAGCCCGTGGAAAAACCGCTGCTGGCGCCTGTGAAATCGCCCTCTCCTTTTCGTAGCGGGTGGGGTCGCCCAGGTGCAACCCGCGTATCGAATCGATGATGCAAACCCTGCAGCGGCTCCCGGGTTGGACGCGGTGACAGGCCGGTTTTCGTAGCCAGGATAAGCCCCAGCGCAATCCGAGACCGCGGGTTTCGCCGAAGCGCTGCGGTGCGCACCCGACGAAACCCCGCTGCTGCTCTGCGCCCCCTCGGCTAAGGTGCCTTGATCACCATCGAAGCCGGCGCCTCGCCCAGGGCCTGCCAGTTGGGCCGGTACATGGATTCGACTTGGGGTGGTGGTACGCGGTAGGTCCCCGGGGTCACCGCACGCGCCAGGTAGAGCAGGTGGATAGTGTCATGGCCGTTGACATCCACGGCCGCCACGTAACGGTCATCGCGGAACTCCTGGTGCTTGAGTCCGGCGTTTTCCAGGGACTGGCGCCACTCCTTCACCTGGGCGCTGGCGTCTTCCAGGCTGGCCGCGCTCTGCGCCAGGTTCTGGTTCTCCAGCTCCAGGCCGGCCGGCAGCAGGTCGACCACCAGGGCATCCGGCACCCGCTGCTTGGCGGCCACGGCCAGGTGCACCAGCACCAGCTCGCCGCTGACCAGGGCCTGGAGATCCAGGGGTTTGCCATCCAGGCTCAGGTATTCGCGGCGGATGCTCAGGTTCTCCCCGCCAGCAGGTGGGGCCACCTGGGGATAACCGGACAGGGTCAGTTGCTGGTACAGCGGCTCGCTGCCCGGATTGCCGATGGTCAGGGGTGAGGCCAGTTGGCTGGCGTCCAGCTTGAGACCG
>DATDTH010000225.1:0-5587 GCA_035290985.1 Pseudomonas sp.
GCGTTCGGCCAGGCGGATAGGCGCTATGGCATTGGTCATGAACAACTGGCCGAGTTCCGCGGCGGTGGCGGCAGCGGCCGACTGATGGGAGGGGCCGAGTATGCCGGCATTGACGAACAGCAGGTCGAACACCTGGCCGGCGAGGGTTTCGCTCAGGGTCTGCAGCGCGGCGGCATCGTCGATGTCCAGGCGTTCGATGCGCACGCCGGGCAGGGCCAGCAAGGACTCGGCTCGCTGTGGATCACGCACGCTGGCGGTGACCTGCCAGCCGTCCGCGTGCAGCTGGCGTACCAGGCCCAGGCCGAGCCCGCGGGAGGCGCCGATGATCAATGCAGTTTTTGTAGGGGACTTCGGGGTCGTCTGACTCGTCTGGTTCATAGCTTCGCTCCATCTAGCTCCAGCGGTTTGGCCAACAGCATAGCCTCACACCCTGGCTTGCAGCACGGCATGCCGACGGCGCGTCATATTTTGGCGCCCTGTACTGCACGCTACTGGTGCATGTTCCCAGATCAAGGATGACAATTGTACGAAAAACGAGCAGGGCCCGGGCAGCGCCGTGGCGACTCGTCTGGCACAAGCCATCCCAGGCTTGTCCACACAGTTATCCCCAGAAGGCGTGGATAAAGAGTTGCTCCCCAGTGCCGGGGAAAGGCTCACTTCGTGGTAACCCGGTAGTGCAAAAATTATCTAATAAATCAGCTGTTTATCTTCATAAGCGGAAGTGTAAAGCTCGACTGATCGAAATCCGTACAATCCGCTGAGGGTCGCGCTGGACCGGCCTCGCAGCTGGTCATCCCAAGGTTATCCACAGGGGCGTCCACAGTCTTTGTGGGCAATTGTCAAGGGCCCGGCGGGCCAGGTTCCGACGCGCTGCGAGGCATTTACCTACAGGGCGTTGCGCGAGCCACCCATGCCGTCCGGGACCGGCCATCGCGCGCTCGAGCACCGCCCCGGTGCGCTTCGCGCACGCTCAAGGGGCGTAGTGATTGTTCACTGGCCTGGTATAGGTCAAGGTGAAACGGGGTTCCGTAGGGTGCGCTCAGCGCACCGCAGCGCTTCGTCGAACTCGCTGCCCCGGATTGCGCCAAGGCTTATCTACGAAAATTGCCCCTTTGCTCGCCAAGCCGCAAGACGGTCGCTACGAAATAACGCTTCGGCCTTGGATATTCACCCGGCGGCTTAGGTGCTGGGGGGCGTCAGGCCGCAGCCCTTGAGGATGATATGGATCAGGTTGTGGGTGGCGACGGCGAAATCGTCCTTGCTCAGCTTCTTGCGCCCGGTCAAGCGAGCGATCTGGCTGGAGAAGTCGGCGTAATGCTGGGTGCTGCCCCACAGCAGGAAGATCAGGTGCACCGGGTCGACCGGGTCCATCTTGCCGGCCGCGATCCAGGCCTCGAACACCGCCGCGCGGCCGCGGAACCAGTTCTGGTAGTCCTGGTTGAAGTGCTCCGACAGGCACTCGCCACCGCTGATCACTTCCATGGCGAAGATCTTCGAGGCCAGCGGCTGGCGCCGGGAAAACTCCATCTTGGCGCGGATATAGCCGGCCAGGGCCATAGCCGGATCGTCTTCGGCGCTGAGGTGGCTGAAGGCGTTGTCCCAGAGGTCGAGGATATTACGCATCACCTCGATGTACAGGCCCAGCTTGTTGCTGAAGTAGTAGTGCAGGTTGGCCTTGGGCAGCCCCACGCGTTGGGCGATGGTGTTGATGCTGGTGCCCTTGTAACCATGGCGGGCGAACTCTTCGGCGGCCGCGGCGAGTATGGCTTCTTCGTTCTTCTGGCGGATGCGCCCGACGGGTTTAGGGGTGACCTGGGTTTCGACGCTCATAAGCTTTTCCGGACAGTTCGGGTTGCGGATGCACTGATACCCCAGCGTTGGCGATCAGACAAGTGCGTCGCGCACAAAAGCGCCGTTCTGGTGGCGATTAGCTAGCTAAAAGCGGCTTTCGCACCCTTCTGGGGCGTTTGGCGGCTATTTTCGTCAGCCGGTGGCGGCCAGGGCTTCGAGGAAGCTTTCCAGCACTAGGTGCGGCCGGCGACCCTTGCGGGTGACCGAGGCCAGGCTCAGGTCGTAGAAGCGCGTCGCCGGCTTCAGGGGCCGCAGTCGGCCCTGCTGCACCCAGAGGCTGGCGTAGTGGTCGGGCAGGTAGCCGATATAACGCCCGGTGAGAATCAGGAAGGCCATGCCTTCGCGGTCCGAGGCGCTGGCCGTGCAATTGAGGGCCTGGTAATGGGCCTGGATCTCCGGCGGCAGGCGGAAGGTCGGGGCCACGGCGTCCTGGGTTTCCAGCCTAGTGTCCGGCAGTTGCTGGTCGTCCACGTAGAACAGCGGATGGCCCACCGCGCAGTAGAGCAGCGAACGCTCGTCGTACAGCGGCTGGTAGTCCAGCCCGGACAGGGCGCTGGCCTGGGGCACCACGCCGACGTGCAGGCGGCCGTCCAGTACCCCTTGTTCCACCTCGCTGGGCGGAATCATGCGGATCTGGATGCGCACCTCCGGGCCGCGCTCCTTCAGCCGCGCCAGGGCGTGGGTGATGCGCATGTGCGGCAGGGTCACCAGGTTGTCGGTCAGGCCGATATTCAGCTCACCGCGCAGGTGACGGTGCAGGCCGTTGACCTCGGTGCGAAAGCTCTCCAGCGCGCCCAACAGTTGCAGCGCCGACTGGTAGACCTCGCGGCCCTCCTCGGTCAGGGCGAAGCCGGCGCGGCCGCGCTGGCACAGGCGCAACCCGAGGCGTTGTTCCAGGTCGCTCATCTGCTGGCTGATCGCCGAGCGGCCGATGCCCAGCAGGCTTTCCGCCGCGGAAAAGCCGCCGCATTCCACCACTGCGCGGAAGATCCGCAGTAGGCGGATCTCGAAGTCGCTGACCTGGGCCAGTGGGTCGGGACGACGACCGCTCATAGTTTAGTAATATCCAATCTGAAGATAATAAAAATCGTGTTTTATAGACTTTATGCCCGTGGCACCTTGCTTGGCAAGAACCGCTGGGGAGCGAATGGCGCGCCCCCACACACGCACATTGCCCTGCCTCGCGAGGTCACCGATGAACATGCCGCAGATCGACACCCCGTCCCTGGCCAGCCAGCTCAAGCTGGATGCCCACTGGATGCCCTTTACCGCCAACCGCAGCTTTCAGCGCGACCCGCGGTTCATCGTCGCCGCCGAAGGCAGTTGGCTGACCGACGACCAGGGGCGGCAGGTCTACGACAGCCTGTCGGGCCTGTGGACCTGCGGTGCCGGCCACTCGCGCAAGGAAATCCAGGAGGCGGTGGCCAAGCAGTTGGGCACCCTCGACTATTCGCCGGGCTTCCAGCACGGTCATCCGCTGTCGTTCAGGTTGGCCGAGCAACTGGCCGAGCTGACCCCCGAAGGCCTGGATCATGTGTTCTTCACCGGCTCCGGCTCCGAGTGCGCCGACACCGCGGTGAAGATGGCCCGTGCCTACTGGCGGCTAAAAGGTCAGGCCAGCAAGACCAAGCTGATCGGCCGCGCCCGGGGTTACCATGGCGTGAATATCGCCGGTACCAGCCTCGGCGGCATCAACGGCAACCGCAAGATGTACGGCCAGTTGATGGACGTCGACCATCTGCCGCACACCCTGCAACCGCACCTGGCTTACACCGAGGGTATGGCCGCCACAGGCGGGGTGGAGCTGGCCAACGAGCTGCTCAAGCTGATCGAACTGCACGACGCCTCGAACATCGCCGCGGTGATAGTCGAGCCCATGTCCGGCTCGGCCGGCGTCATAGTGCCGCCGGTGGGCTACCTGCAGCGCCTGCGCGAGATCTGCACCCAGCACAATATCCTGCTGATCTTCGACGAGGTGATCACCGCATTCGGGCGTATGGGGCGCTGGACCGGCGCCGAGTATTTCGGCGTGACCCCGGACATCCTCAATGCCGCCAAGCAGATCACCAACGGCGCCATTCCCCTGGGCGCGGTGATCGCCAACCGCGAGATTTACCAGACCTTCATGAACCAGCCCACGCCCGAGCATATGGTCGAGTTTACCCACGGCTACACCTACTCGGCCCACCCGGTGGCCTGCGCCGCCGGCCTGGCCTCCCTGGAGCTGCTCAAGCGCGAAAACCTGCTGCAGCAGTCGGCCGAGCTGGCGCCGCAGTTCGCCCGCGGCCTGCACGACCTGCGCGGTGCCCAGCATATCCTGGATATCCGCACCTGCGGCCTGGCCGGCGCCATCCAGCTGGCCCCGCGCGACGGCGACCCGGTGATCCGCCCCTACGAGGCCGGCCTGGCCCTGTGGAAGGCCGGTTTCTACGTGCGTTTCGGCGGCGACACCCTGCAGTTCGGCCCGACCTTCAACGCCAAAATGGCAGACCTCGACCGCGTCTTCAGCGCCGTGGGTGACGCCCTGAACCGACTGGATTAAGCCCGCCTTACACTATTCGATTACGGAGTTTCCCATGAGCCATATCCCGCACCTGATCAACGGCGAACCTCATCATGAAAAGTCGCGCTACGCCGAGGTGTTCAACCCCGCCACCGGCGATGCGATACGCCGTGTGCCCCTGGCCGACCGTGCCACGGTGCAACTGGCCATCGATGCCGCCAAGGCCGCTTTCCCGGCCTGGCGCAACACCCCGGCGGCCAAGCGCGCCCAGGTGATGTTCCGCTTCAAGCAATTGCTGGAGCAGAACGAGGGGCGCATCGCCCAACTGATCAGCGAAGAACACGGCAAGACCCTGGAAGACGCCACCGGTGAACTCAAGCGCGGCATCGAGAACGTCGAGTTCGCCTGCGCCGCCCCGGAAATCCTCAAGGGCGAGTACAGCCGCAACGTCGGCCCGAACATCGACGCCTGGAGCGACTTCCAGCCCCTGGGCGTGGTCGCCGGCATCACCCCGTTCAACTTCCCGGCCATGGTGCCGCTGTGGATGTACCCGCTGGCCATCGTTTGCGGCAACTGCTTTATCCTCAAGCCCTCCGAGCGTGACCCCAGCTCGACCCTGCTGATCGCCGAACTGCTGCACGAGGCCGGCCTGCCCAGGGGCGTGCTCAACGTGGTGCATGGCGACAAGAGCGCGGTCGACGCCTTGATCGAAGCGCCCGAGGTCAAGGCCCTGAGCTTCGTCGGCTCGACCCCGATCGCCGAATACATCTATGCCGAAGGCACCAAGCGCGGCAAGCGCGTGCAGGCCCTGGGCGGGGCGAAGAACCACGCGGTGCTGATGCCCGACGCCGACCTGGATAACGCCGTCAGCGCGTTGATGGGCGCGGCCTACGGCTCCTGTGGCGAACGCTGCATGGCCATCTCGGTGGCGGTGTGCGTGGGTGATCAGGTCGCCGATGCCCTGGTGGCCAAGCTGGTGCCGCAGATCCAGGCCCTGAAGATCGGTGCCGGCACCTCCTGTGGCCTGGACATGGGCCCGCTGGTCACCAGCGCGGCGCGGGACAAGGTCAAAGGCTATATCGATGCCGGTGTCGCCCAGGGCGGCAGCCTGATGGTCGATGGTCGCGATCTGGTGGTGGCCGGCCATGAAAACGGTTACTTCGTTGGCGGCACCTTGTTCGATCGGGTGACCCCAGAGATGAGCATCTACCGGGAGGAGATCTTCGGCCCGGT
>DATDTH010000226.1:0-2270 GCA_035290985.1 Pseudomonas sp.
CAGGCTGGCCAGCTTGTCCAGGTCGATATCCGGGCGCAGGTTCTGGTCGCGGGTCAGACCGAGAAAAGGCGTCAGCAGGTCGGTCTGCCAACCCTCGGCATAGGCGGCCGCGAGCTTCTGGTGGCTGGCCACCGCCAGGCGATCCTGTTCGTCCCGCGGAATATTCCAGGTCTGCGCCATCTGCTCGCAGTGCTCGCCCATGGACAGCCCGGTGCGTGGCTCGCCGTTGCGCGGAATGGCCGGCAGCAGGTGGCGCGGACGGACCCTCAGCAGGCTCTTGAGCTTGTCGCCGGTGGACTTGCCGCGGTTGGCTTCCAGCAGGATGCCGCGCAGCTCCTCATGCACGCCGATCGGCGCGTCCGAGGTGGTGTCGACGCCACCGGCGATGCCGCACTCGATCTGTCCGAGGGCGATCTTGTTGGCCACCAGTATCGCCGCTTCCAGGCCGGTGCCGCAGGCCTGCTGCAGGTCGTAGGCCGGGGTTTGCGGCGCCAGGCGCGAGCCCAGCACGCATTCGCGGGTCAGGTTGAAATCCCGCGAATGCTTGAGCACCGCACCCGCCACCACCTCGCCCAATTGCAGGCCATGCAGGTTGAAACGCTCGATCAGGCCCTCCAGCGCCGCCGTGAGCATTTGCTGGTTGCTGGCGGTGGCATAGAGGGTATTGGAGCGGGCGAAGGGAATACGGTTGCCGCCCACAATGGCGACTCGACGTGGCGGGTTCATGGCAATTCCTTTTCGATACAAGAAAGTGGCTAACAGGCTAACGTGCCAGCCGGGGGCCGCATTGGCCGGCTTGCCGGCACACCGGGCAACGCGGTCAATGCGTGAAACATCCGGCCGCGTAGAGTGGTCCCACACTTTGAGTTTTCCGTGCAGGAGCACGTTCCCCATGTCCGACCGTTATCTCGATTTCGCCACCTCCCGCCTAGGCCTGCGCCTGGTCGGAGCCCTGGGTTTGCCGGCGCCGGTGCGCCTGGAACGCTGGCAGAGTGGTCGCACGCGCCCGGTGGAGGGTGCCCTGCTGATCGGTGGTGGTTCCCTGGCCAGCGCGGCCAGTGCCTGCTGGCAACGCCTGACCGACCAGGCCTTCGCCCCCGAGGAAGGCCAGTTCGGCCTGCCGCGCTGGACGCTCGAGCATGGCCCGAAACTCAAGGCCCTGGTATTCGACGCCAGCGCCCTGAGCAGCACCGAACAGCTGATCGAGCTGCGCAATTTCTTCCAGCCGGCCCTCAAGGCGCTGGCTCGCTGCCCCCATGTGGTGGTGCTCGGCCGTCCGCCCGAGTCGCTCAAGGAGCCCTTCGCCGCCAGCGCCCAGCGCGCCCTGGAAGGCTTTACCCGCTCCCTGGCCAAGGAAATCGGCAAGGGCGGCACGGTGCAGCTGGTCTATGTCGGCAAGAACGCCGAAGACCAGTTGGAAGGCGCGCTGCGCTTCTTTCTCTCGCCGAAAAGCGCCTATGTCTCCGGCCAGGTCATCCGCCTCAGTGCCTGCCCGCAACAGGTCAAGGACTGGACCCGGCCATTGGCCGGCCGCACGGCCCTGGTCACCGGCGCCAGCCGCGGCATAGGCGCGGCCATTGCCGAAACCCTGGCCCGCGATGGCGCCGAGGTTCTATTGCTGGATGTCCCCCAGGCCAAGGCCGCCCTCGAGGCCCTGGCCGCGCGCCTGGGCGGGCGCGCCATCGCCCTGGACATCTGCGCCGAGGACGCCCCGACGCAGCTGCTGGAAGCCCTGCCCGACGGCCTGGATATCCTGGTGCATAACGCCGGCATCACCCGCGACAAGACCCTCAAGAACATGAGCGAGGGCCTGTGGAGTTCGGTGATGGACGTCAACCTGCGCGCGCCCCAGCGCCTGACCCAGGCCCTGCTGGACGCCGGCAAGCTGCACGACAATGGCCGGGTAGTGCTGATCGCCTCGATCAGCGGCATCGCCGGCAATCTGGGCCAGAGCAACTACGCGGTGAGCAAGGCCGGGCTGATCGGCCTGGCCCAGGCCTGGGCGCCGGCCCTGGGCAAGCGCGGAATCAATATCAACGCGGTGGCGCCGGGCTTTATCGAGACCCAGATGACCGCGGCCATTCCCTTGACCATACGCGAAGCCGGCCGGCGCATGAGCAGCCTGGGCCAGGGCGGCCAGCCCCAGGATGTCGCCGAGGCCGTGGCCTGGTTCGCCCAGCCGAGTTCGGGCGCGGTAACCGGTCAGGTGCTGAGGGTCTGCGGGCAGAGCCTGTTGGGGGCCTAAGGCACGGCGGCGATCCGGCGGGTCG
>DATDTH010000227.1:0-5483 GCA_035290985.1 Pseudomonas sp.
TTCGCGTTTCACCTGGTAGATGCCGCCGACTTCCTGCAGGCGCGAACCGAGGTCGGCGTCGGACTCGAAGTAGCTGATCTCGAAGTCGACCGAGTCCCCGTTCAGGCGCAGGCCGATCTCGCGGTTGTCGGTGACTATGGGCTGCAGGTCGAGGAAGTTTTCCACGCTCTGCCCCGGTGTCTTGATGGCGCGCAGTACCCGGCCGACATCCGGCATGCCGAAGCCTTCCGAGTAGTTGCCGAACACTTGCGCCCAGTCGTTGATCTGGAACACCAGGCCGGCGTTGAACAGGGTTTCCTCGAAGTCGGGGTTGCCGCCCTCGACACTGACCCCGCCGGCGGGTTTGGTGGTCGAGGCGATGGTCTGGAAATCGTCGATGTTCAGCTGGGCGAATTCGTGGCGTATCCCGGTGTGCAGGGTCAGGCGCTCGGTGGCCTTGATCTCGGCCTGGAGAAAGGGTGCGAAGTTGCGGAACTGGGTTTCCGGTACCCATTCGCGATCGGTTTCGAGCAGGGTCTGGCGGGTGGTGTCCTGCAGCACATCGAAGCCACCGGTGAGCTTGAGCAGGCCATCGAACAGGTCCTCGCGGCCGAGGCTGAATTTGCCACCGTACTTGTCCGATTCGTTCTGCGACTGATCGAACAGGGTGCCGGTCGGCGCTATGGCCGGATCCTGGAAGGCGGTCTCCTTGCCGCCGCCGAAGCGGGCGCGGAAGCGCTGGCTGTAGAGCTGGGCAGTGAGGCGGTTGCCGGCCAGGTCGGCATGGGTATAGCTCAGGCTGCTGGACAGCACTTCGTTCTGCGGGGCCTCGCCCAGGGGCTCGCCCTTGCGTGAGCTGGCGGGTGTGCCGGCGGCGCGCGAGCCAGGCACGTTGACGTATTCGTGTTCGCCCTCGATCTGGAAACGGTTGACCATCAGTTCGAGGTTCTGGTTGCCGTCCAGCCAGTAACCGAGCTTGAGCAGCAGGTCGTTGCTGGTCGAGTTCATGATGTCGCCCTGGGTGCCGTCTACGCCTATCAGCGTGCCGTCGGCATCGTAGAACATGCCCCGGGTCTGGCCGCTGAGGGCGGCGAGGTAGTCCCAGTCGCCCTGATTTCCTTCGACCCGGTAGTCCAGTTTGTAGCCCAGGCCGTCACCATCGAAGTCGTCCGAGGCTTCCAGGCTGGTGCCGATGTGCTGGCGCAAGGTGCCCGCCTGGGGGCGGCGGGTGACATAGTTGATGATGCCGCCGGTGGCGCCGAGACCGTGCTCGGCGCTGGCGCCATGGATCACCTCGATGCGCTCGACCATCGACAGGTCGATGGTGTAGCCGTCGCGAGCGCTGTCACGCAGCGGGGTGGATTGCGGCACGCCGTCGATCAGCACCAGCGCGGAGCGGCCACGGAAGGTCTCGCCAGAGCTGGTCATCTTCTGCCGGCTGGGCGAATAGGACGGGATCAGGTTGCTCAGCACCTGGCCATGGTCGGAGGTGATCGCCAGCTGTTGCTCGATCTGTTCCCGGGTGATCAGGGTGATCTTCTGTGGCGTCTTGCCCACCTCGCTCTTGCCCCGGGTGGCGTCGATGGTCACGGCTTCCAGTTCCAGGGTCTGTTCGGCGAAGGCGGGCAGGCCGGACAGGCCAAAACAGGCCAGGGAAATGGACAGGCAGAGACGGGACTTGCGGGGCACGGGGACGCTCCAAGGCGGGGAGGGAGGGGGACGGCGCGGAATGTAAACTAAATGCTAATTGTTTGCATTTGATTTTTTGATGCGCATTCCTTACAGGCTGCCGAGTGCCTTCAGCCCCGCACCTCGCGCCATGCCCGGCTGTGCTCCATCAGGAAGTCCACGAACACCCGCACCCGCAGCGGCAAATGCCGGCCGTGGGGGTAGAGCAGGGTGAAGGGCCGCGAGCGGCCGCCGAAGGGCTGCAGCACTTCCACCAGTCGCCCCTCGGCAAGCTCGGCCTCGACAATGAAGCGGTAGGTCTGGAACAGCCCCGCCCCGCTCCTGGCCAGGGTCACGCCGCCGAGCACATCGTCCGAGCAGCAATAATCGCCTTCGGTGAGGATCTCGCAATCCTCGCCCTGTTCCTGGAACAGCCAGGCAATGCGCCGGCCGCTGCTGGGCAGCTCGAACTGGATGCATTGGTGCCGCGCCAGGTCCGCCAGTGTGCGCGGCGCCCCGGCCTGTTCGAGGTAGGCGGGCGCGGCCACCAGCAACAGTTCGGCATCCTCCAGGTGGCGGGCGACCAGTCCCGAATCCGGCTGCGCACGCACGCGGACCGCCAGGTCATGGCCCTCCTCGACGAAGTCGATGTTGCGGTTGCTCAAGTGCACCTCGATCCGCACGCCGGGATAGCGCTGGCGAAACCGCGGCAGCAGGGGCAGCAGGCGATGGTGGCCATAGGTGGTCGGGATGCTGATGCGCAGGGTGCCGGCCGGTTCCAGTTGCTGGCCGCTGACCTCGCGCTCGGCCTCGACCAACTGGCTGAGGGCCTGGCGACACTGCTCGAAATAGCCGCGGCCGCCCTCGGTCAGGCGAATGTGCCGGGTCGTGCGGACGAACAGACGTACCCCCAGGCGCTGCTCCAGGCGTGAAACGGAGCGGCTGACCGCCGCCGGGGTCACGCCCGCCACCAGCGCGGCGGCGGTGAAGCCGCCGTGCTCCGCGGCCAGGCAGAACAATTCGATGCTGCCCAGCTGAATGTCCTCGAACTGCCGCTGCATGATTGATTACACCATGTATCAATTGAAGTGTTTTTTAGCCGGTTTATCCGCTCATTGAACATGAATAGAGTTCGTTTCACCAGAGCGGAACCCTTGCAGGCGTGGGGCTCCGTGGTCTTTTCTTCCCTCTCTCGCAGGACATTCCCCATGCACAGCCCGCAACGCATACAAAAGACAGTCGTCATCACCGGCGCTTCCAGTGGCATCGGCCTGGCCCTGGCCGAGGCCTACCTCGAGCGCGGCTTCAATGTGGTCGGCAATGCCCGTACCGAGCAGCGTTTGCAGGCGGCCGCCGAGCACCTGGGCAACCCCGCGCGCTTTATCGGCGTGGCCGGCGACATCGGCGAGGCGGCCACCGCCAAGCGTCTGTTCCAGCGGGCGGTCGAGCAGTTCGGCCAGGTCGATGTGCTGATCAACAACGCCGGAATCTTTATCGCCAAGCCTATAGGCGACTACACGGAGCAGGACCTGGACAGCCTGATCGCCACCAACCTGAAGGGCTTCTTCTTCGCCTCCCAGGCAGCTGCCGCGCATATGGCGCCGTACAAGAGCGGGCATATCGTCAATATCACCGCGAGCATTGCCTTGCAGCCGAACAGACAGGTGCCGGCCCTGCTGCCGGTGCTGATCAAGGGCGGGATCAACCAGGCCACCCGGGCCCTGGCGCTGGAGTTGTCGCCCCATAACATCATGGTCTCGGCCGTGGCGCCGGGCATAGTGGACACCCCCATGCATGGCCCCGACGCTCAGGACTTCTTGCGGGGCCTGCAGCCGGTGGGGCGCATCGCCAAGACCGCGGAAATCGTCGAGGCGGTGCTCTACCTGAGTGGCGCTACCTTCACCACGGGCGTGGTGCTGCCGGTGGACGGCGGCATGAGCGCCGGCAAGTGGTAAGCCGTCCAGGCGCTTCGCATTCAAGGGCTACGGCGCTGTCGCTGGCCCCGCTTTATCGATAACCACCAGGAGAGTCGCAATGCCTTTTGTCAGCGTTCGTATCACCAAGGATGGCGTGACCCGGGAGCAGAAAGCCCAGGTCATCGCCGAGATCACCGACACCCTGCAGCGTGTGCTGGGTAAGCGCCCGGAGCATACCCATATCGTGATCGAGGAAATCGACACCGATAATTGGGGCTTCGCCGGTATCACCACCACCGAACACCGCAAGCCGCCGCAAGGCTAAACTCGCCCGAGGCTGCCCTCGAACCAAGCACCCGGCCCCGCGAGGGGCCGGGTTTTTGCGATGCGTCCGGTTTGTGCAGGCGTGGGCCATGTCCGCGAGCGGGGCCGCTTCCTGGATACCCGCCTGCGCGGGTATGACGAGTCATTGGTGTGGCGTGGGTGCGCTCGGCCTTTGTAGGAGCGGGCCATGCCCGCGAACCGGGCCGCGGCCTGGATACCCGCCTACGCGGGTATGACGAGTTTCGGCCGGCGCTAGCGGCCTTCCTGCATCTCCGCCACCAGGGTACGAATCAGCGCTTCGGCGGGCAGTTCGCGGGACAGGGCCACGCCCTGGCCGGCCCAGTGGGCGGCGAAGTCCTGATTGCCCCTGGCACTGGCGGCGGCATGCAGCGCTTTGCCAGCGTCGTAGGCGATCGGGTAGTCCGGCAGCGCCGGGGCGCCGGGCGTATCGATGTCCAGATGCATGCGGTTGACGACCCCGCGGGCTCCGCGCCCGGAGATCGCGGCGGTGATCCCCGTGCGGCGCTGGCCGACATTGCGTATCACCTCCCGGTAGGCCGCGTTGGTCGCCGACTCGGGGCAGAGCAGGAACGCGGTGCCCAGTTGCGCGGCGCTGGCGCCCAGGGCCTGGACGGCGGCGATGCCGTGCCCGTCCATGATGCCGCCGGCGGCGATGATCGGCAGCGGACTCTGTTTGGCCAGCAGGCGCACCAGGGCCAGGGTACCGAGGCCGGCATCGCCCTGTTCGGGGTCGAACACGCCACGGTGTCCGCCGGCTTCGACGCCCTGGGCGACCAACAGGTCGACCCCGGCCTGCTCCACCAATGCCGCCTCTTCGGGCGTGGTCGCGCAGGCCAGGGTGCGGATGCCGGCCTGTTTCAGTGCGGCTATCCATTCCATGGGCGGCAAGCCGAAATGGAAGCTGACCACGGCCGGGCGCTCGGCCAGCAGCATCTCCAGCATCGCCTCGTCGTCGAGGAAGCTTTTGTAGGTTTCCGTCAGGCCGCTGGGCGGCACCGCGCCGAATTCGGCGAAAAACGGTCGCAGGTGTTCCAGCCAGGCCGTCTCGCGTGCCGGGTCGGCCAGGGCCGGGCGGTGGCAGAACAGGTTGAGGTTGAACGGTTTGCCGGTGAGGGCCCGGGTCTCGGCAATGGTCGCGCGGGCCTGGGCCACTGTGCTGGCGCCTATGCCGATGGAGCCCAGGGCGCCGGCGTTGGACACCGCGGCGGCCAGTTGCGGGGTGGAGACGCCCACCATGGGTGCCTGGATGATGGGGTGCTGGATGCCGAGCATTTGGGTGGCGCTAGAGGTCATGGCGGTTCACCGGGTCCTGGGGTCGATGCGTGATCTTACCTGCTTCAGGGCTATGCAATCTCCGCGTTAGCATCCGTCTTATTCGCGGGCATGGCCCGCTCCTACAACGACCGGGCATACCCGTGGGTCGTCATGCCCGCGAAGGCGGGTATCCAGAAAGGTTTTGCCGTAAAGGGTAATAAATAGCTTATGGGCGTTCGGCCCGCGCCTTGTCCAGCAGTGCTATCACTTCCTCGTCCGTGGTTTGCCGGAAGTCGGCGTACTGCAGGCCCACGGCGTGAC
>DATDTH010000228.1:0-11374 GCA_035290985.1 Pseudomonas sp.
ATCAGCGGGTGGACATCCAGCGCCTCGTCCCGGGTCAGCATATTTTCCAGGGTGACCAGGCTGCGCACCTTGCGAATCGGCATCACCCGGGTCTGCAGGCTGCTCAGCCAGGTTTCGCGGCCGTGGTCGAGCAGGCCGGCCGCCGCCAGTTTGCTCTTGAGCGCGGCCAGGCGCGGGATGTCGCTGGGTTCCAGGCCTTGCTCGAGGATGCGCGCGACATCGCCCTGCAGGCGCGGGTCGGCGCCCAGGGCGGTGAGCTTGTCGGTATCGGCCGCCTGGACCAGGCTGATGCGCTGGAAGGCATGGGTCAGCTCGCTGACCAGCTTGAGGCTCTGGGCGTTGAAGATGTTGCCTTGCGGGCTTTCGATGGCGACGAAGGCCTGTTCCCCGGTATTGGCGAACAGGCGCTTGGTGTCGCTATCGGCCATCCTGCTCGGATGACTGGGGTCGATCATGTAGGGCGTGCTGTTGATCTGCAGGCGCCCTGCGCTGACCACCGCCAGGGCGGTGAGCAGCAGCAGGGTGGTCAGCATCAGCCAGGGCCTGTGCAGCATCCAGGCCAGCAGGCCCAAGGCGCGGGTCTTCATGCGGCGGCTCCTTCACGGCTGGGGGCCTGGTAGACGCCCAGGCACAGGTCGGTCTTGTCCTTGCTGGCGTGCTGGGCTTCGGCGAGCAGGTTGGTCCAGATCACATGCTTGTGGATCTCGATGGTGCCGCCGGCGAAGAACAGGCCGATGGAGTCGCGCAACAGGCGCTCGAAGTAGTGATCGCGGC
The DNA here is from genome assembly GCA_035290985.1 of Pseudomonas sp. Lineage (GTDB taxonomy): Bacteria > Pseudomonadota > Gammaproteobacteria > Pseudomonadales > Pseudomonadaceae > Aquipseudomonas. Next base: position 775 of record DATDTH010000228.1, read on the forward strand.
GGTAGCCATAGTTGCCATGGATGCGCATCGCGGTCAGGCAGGCGTCATGCAGGGTTTCGGAGGCGAGAATCTTGATGATCGAGGCCAGGGTCGAGCAGTCCTGGCCCTGTTCCAGGGCGCTCAGCCCACGCAGCAGCACGCTGCGCAGCAGTTCGATCTGGGTATAGACCTCGACGATTTGCCCCTGCACGTACTGGTTGTCGCTGATCGGCCGGCCGAAGGCCAGGCGCTGGCTGCTGTAGGCGATGCATTCGTCGATCAGCGGCTGCACGCAGCCGGTGACCACCAGGCCGGTGAACACCCGTTCGATCAGGAAGCCGAAGTAGAGCACGCGCAGCCCCTGGCCCTCGCCGCCGATGACGCTGTCCAGGTCCAGGGCCGCCTGTTCGAAGTCGATGCTGCCGATCGGCGTGCCGCGGTTGCCGAGCAGCTCGAAGGCGGCCGAGCGGCTGATGCCCGGCTTGTCGGTCTCGGTCATGAAGCAGGTGATGGACTGGTCGCCGGCGCCTTCCAGGCGGGCAAAGGTCATGCACAGGTCGGCCACCGGGGCATTGGTGATGTTCCACTTCTGGCCTTGCAGCACATAACCGGTGGCCGAATAGCTGGCGGCCAGCTTGAGGGCGCGCACATCCGAGCCGCAACTGGCCTCGGTGATGGCGAAACAGCCGATCTTCTCGCCGCTGATCAGGTCCGGCAACCAGCGCTGGCATTGGGCTTCACTGCCATAGCTGAGCAGGCCGGCCTGCACCAGGGCGACCTGGGCGACGAACGACACCAGCACACCCATGTCCTGGCAGCCCTGGGAAAACCCGTCCAGGGCCGCGGCGAATTCCCAGATGCCCAGGCCCTGGCCGCCATAGGCGAGCGGCATGTGCACGCCGAACAGGCCGCTGCGGGCCAGTTCGCGCCACAGTTCGCGGTCGAAGGACAGGTTGCGGTCGCGCTGGCTCGCGCTCGGGCGGACCAGTTCGCGGCCGACGGCTTCGTAGTGGTCGCGGATCGTGCGTTGTTGTTCATTCCAGGTCATGTGCATGTTCAAACCCCTGTTTCCATGGTGTTTTGCATGGTGTTTTGCCGTTTCACGTGGCGCAGTTGACTGAGGAAGGCCTCCCCGTCGAGTTCGACCAGTTGTTCCACCCGGTCGGCCCAGGCATGGTCCAGTTGCTCGAGCTGCAGCCAGAAAGGCAAGACTTCGCGGCCCTGGTAGCGCTGGGCGTACAGGTGGTCGGCGGGAATGCAGGCGGGTCGTGCAGGCAGGATGCTTGGGTTGAAGCCGTAGAAGCCGAGGTTGCGCAGGGTTACCGCGTGCTCGCCGTCGCCGACCATGGCGCTGATGCCCGAGTCGGCCGCAGTCACCAGCTTGCGGTAGGCGCTGAGCAGCAGCAGCCCGACCTTGGCCGCCAGCACCGGGTCCTCGATGCTGGCCTTGGTGACCCGGCCGATTTCCCGGACCTGCTCGACCGGCAGCGGCTGCAGGGCCTCGACGGCGGTATACAGGTCGCGACCGAAGGCGGTCTCTACCCCGAACGGCGGGCGTTGCGGGTCGCCGAACGAGACGCCGCGGGCCACCGGCGCCTTGAGGGTGGAGTAGCCCAGCAGTGAGTAGTCGGTTTGACCGACCAGGATGATATGCACGTCCTCGGCGGCCAGGCGGGTTTCCGGTTCGCCATGCAGTTGCTGCAGGGCCGCGGTCTGGGGATTGATGAAGCCAACCTTGGCGTAGTGGACGAAGGCGAAGCGCAGCAGCTGGCGGGTGATGCCCGGCGCGAGCCGGTGATTGGGAATGGCGAAGGTGCGCAGGCCCGCGCGCTCATCGATCAGGCAGTCGGCATAGGCCTGCAGGCCCTCGAGTCGCGGCGGCTGGTAGTGCGCCAGGGAGCGCTCGAGGAAAAACGCGTCGGGTGGGCCGGGGGGTAATTGCCGCCACTGGGCGAGCGCCTGGCGGCTCCGTTCGAGCTGCACCTGGTGAGCCTGTTGCGCGGCCTCGTCATGCAGCCGGGTCAGGGCCCAGACATCCAGGTACAGCTCCTGGCGCACCGGGCGCTGGTTGATCAGGTCGAGAATCAGGGCCGTGGCCAGGGTGCCGAACAGGTGGGCGGCAATCCCGAGCTGGGAGGTGTAGTCCTTGCCGGCCTGGTGGCGGTCGAGCTCGGCGTACATCTCCAGGGGGATGCACTCGGTGGGTATCAGGTAGGTGCAGGCCTGCAGCGGATCCAGGGTGGCGACCTGCTCGGCCGTCAGTTGGCCATCGAGTACCTGCAGGTCGCCCTTGCGGTAGTCGAAGACCGGGATGTATTGCGCCGCGGCCATGTCGTAGCCGCAGACTACGACCTTGCGCTGGCGTTGGCAGACCCGGTGCAGGAGGAATTTCATTTCCAGTCCGGCCCGGCCGGTGACATCCACCGCGTCGACCACCAGGTCGGCCTGCTCGACCAGGGCCTCGACGTTGTCCGGGGTGATGCCCTGGCCGTGCAGCTGCAGCTCCAGGTGGGGGTTGATCTGCAGGATTCGCTCGGCGAACACCTCCACCTTGGCGCGGCCCACATCGCTCGCCACCATGTTCTGGCGGTTGGCGTTGTTCAGGTCGTAGCTGCCATTGTCGACCAGGATCAGCCGCTCGGCGCCGGTGCGCACCAGCAACTCGATCACGCTGCCGCCGGTGGAGCCGCAGCCGGCGACCAGGATCAGCGCGTTGCGCAGGCCCTGCTGGTCACTGTCCTCGATAAAGCCCGCGTTACGCAGGGTCAGCTCCCGGTAGTACTCCGTACGACCTGGGGGGGTGTGCACATCGGTCATCGTTCTGTCCTTGAATCACCGCAACGGATGGAGCGCGCATCCTATTCAGCGATTTAATGGCACAACAAGAACCAGTGGCGACCCACTGTCATTAACCGGGGTTAAAGATTAAATTGCTGATTTAAATGATGTTTTTATTTCGAAAAATAAATTTTTAAGGCGTCGCCGCGCAGGGCAAAACGGCGCCTGCCTGCAAGGCTGGGAGGCGCTGTTTCGGTCGTCGTGCACGGGCCGCGAGGCACGGAGCGTGACGGCTCAATTGACCAGTTTGTGCAGGTTGGGCGGAACCTGGGCCAGTTCCCAGAGGAAGCTGTCCAGTTTGAAGGTGGCGGTGCGGATCTGCGCCTCGATCTGTTGCAGTTCCTGACGGACATGCTGGAAGCGCTGCTCGCGGCGCACGGCGGCCAGGGCCTGGTTGATCCGCTCCGGCTGCGCGCCTATGTATTCGCGGACCCGCTTGCCGTCTTTCTGCGGCCGAATCAGGTAGAGGTAGCGCTGCAGGTGCCAGTAAGGCGTCGCGGCCACCCGGGTCGACAGCTTCAGGGCCTGGTATTCGTCCAGCAGGTTCACCCGCAGGGCCTTGACGCTGTCCAGTTGCTCGCTGATGCGTTCCACCTTGTGGCAGAGGTTTTCCTGGTCCTGCACCTTGGCCGTATGCACCTGGCGGTGGGTCAGATCGGTGACCGTGAGCATGGTGCCACGGTGCTGGCCGTCGGCGCTGGGGATCCGGGTCGCGGTCATCTGCACCCAGTAGACGCGGCCCTCTTTGGAGCGGATGCGCAGGGAGTGCCGATCCGGCTCCATACCCCGCTGCCGTTGCCCCAGGGCGGCGTCGATCAGGTCGGCCGAGAGCAGGCGACTCAGGGGCTGACCGATCACCTCGCCGGGCGGGTAACCGGTCATATGCTGCATAAAGGGATTCATGTAGGTGATGCGGCCCGCCGGGTCCAGCACCAGCATGCCGTCCTGGGCCAGCTCGACTATGTTCTGGTAGCAGCGCGAAGTGTCGTCGCTGTAACAGCAGGCGACCTGCAAGCCGGACGGCGCGCCAAAGGCCGCGTCGCTGAAGGACACCGGAATATCGGTGTCGGGCGCATATTGCTGCAACAGAACGATCAGCTCTGACGCTCTCATACCGCACCTCCCTGTGTGATCTGACGAGTGACCCGTGCCTGGGTCCGGCGCGAGTATAACGTCCCCGGAGGCTGCAATACTGTGATGCAATGGTCCCGCTGGTCCAACGCTTCGATTAGCTTCGCTTCGTTTGTCCGCATCAGCCCCCGCGCCGCGTTCCAGGGGCGGGGATGCCGGGTCGTGTTCAGCCGCGGCCGGGAAAATACTCGGGTTTGAGGATGCCGTTGAGGCGCGGATAGGGCAGCTTCAGTTCGGGGTGACCCATGGCATAGGGCGCTATGCTGTAGACATCGTATTTCAGGCTGAGGGCGCCATAGGTCAGGGCGATATTGGGGCTGTGCTGAAATGGCCAGGTCTGGATGAAGTTCGCGTCCTGGTCCAGCTTCTCGGCCTTGAGCCAGGCCTGGTGGGCCAGTTCCACGGCGCTCCAGAAGGCCTCCTCCTGACCCGGTAGCAGCATGTCCTGCAGGCTCAGCGCCTGCTGGCGCTTGCGGTCGTAATTGATGAAGCCGCGCCCGGGCATGCCGTGGGCGCCGCCGGTGGACAGGTAGCTGGACAGCTCGACTATGATCAAACCGTCATGCTGCTCGCGTACCTTGGCCTGCAGGTAGCTGTTCCAGCCCGGTTCGGCCTGGCTGAGGAACTGCTGCGGGTAGGCCTTCAGGGAGGTCGGTAGGGGCGCCTTGGGCGCGTTGCGGGTCATTTCCAGCAGGGCCTGCTCGACCAGGGCGCTCAGGCGCGGTTCGTCGGGGAAGTCCAGGGTGTCGATATTGACCAGCGGGCAGGTCTCGCCCTGGCAGCCTGGCAGGCGTTCCTCCCAGGCGTGGCGTTGCACCGGGGTCGGTGGATTGGGCGGCAGCAGGCTTTGGCAGGCGCTCAGCAACAGGGACAGGCTGCCCAGGGCGATAAGCTTGAGAAGAGACGGCATGGAAATCCTTGGGGCGGACGGTGTGCGGCTTGGACTGCTGCCTGTCGCTTGAGTTCTCGCCGCGTGGCAGCAGCATGGTCGCCTATGCTGGCAGGCCCCGGCAAATCCGGAAAGGGGCTGCGTTGGCCTCGGGGGCGCGTTAGGATGGCGCGAAGTCATGGGCCGGTACGGCCCGAACCCGCAAGCGAAGTGAGGCATGCATGGCCGAATCCCTTACCCCAGGTCTCCAGGCGTTCGAGCCCGGTGCGTTCGAACCCGGGGCGTTCGAAATAGTCGAGCGCGAAAATTGCTTTCGCGGCTTCTACAAGGTCGACCGCCTGCACCTGCGGCACCAGCTGTTCGCCGGTGAGATGGGGCCGCTGATCAGCCGTGAACTCTTCGTGCGCCATGACGCCGTCTGCGTGCTGCCCTACGATCCGCAGCGCGACGAGGTGGTGCTGATCGAGCAGTTCCGGGTTGGCGCCATCGGCAAGAGCCGCAGCCCCTGGCTGCTGGAGCTGGTGGCCGGGTTGATCGACAAGGACGAGCAACCGGAGGAAGTGGCGCATCGCGAGGCCGAGGAGGAGGCGGGGCTGACCTTCAGCGCGTTGCGGCCGATCACCGGCTACTTTCCCTCGCCCGGGGGCAGCGACGAATTCGTTCACCTGTACCTGGGCCGCTGCGTCAGTGCCGGCGTCGGCGGCATCCATGGCCTGGTCGAGGAGGGTGAGGACATCCGGGTGCATGTCTGGCCCCTGGCGCAGGCCCTGGAGGCGGTGGCCGATGGCCGGATCGCCAATGCCGCGAGCATCATCGCTCTGCAGTGGCTGGCCCTGAACCGCAATGACGTGAGGGAGTCCTGGGTGTGAACCTGCTGCGCGAGCGCTACCGGGTCGACCTGCTCGAATTGCAGGCCGCTTGCGAGGCCAACTATGCGCGGCTGTTGCGCCTGCTGCCGGACATGCGCGGTGCCCAGAGGGCGCGGCGCGTGGCCCTGAGTCAGGGCGAGCAGCGGCTCGGCATCCTGGCCCTGGATGTGCTGGAGACCTGTCCCTATACCACCACCCTGCAGGTACGCCAGGAACACAGCCTGCCTTGGTTGCCCGTGCCGCAACTGGAGGTGCGGGTCTATCACGACGCGCGCATGGCCGAGGTGATACGCGCGGAAAACGCCCGGCGCTTTCGCAGCATCTACCCCTACCCGAATGCGGCCATGCACCAGCCTGACGAAAAAACCCAGCTCAACCTGTTCCTCGGCGAATGGCTCAGCCATTGCCTGGCCTGCGGTCATGAGCTGGAGCCAGTGCGCTGATCGAGTGCCCTTAGTCCGAGCCCGAGGGGGCTAACTGTGACCTGGGTCCCTTTCCCAGCTTTACCCTGACCCGCCTGACCCACCATAATTCAGTGGATTCTGTCTGAGGAGACAGCCTTGCCGAGCTCGCCCCTTCCCGTCGCCGATTCTTCGGTCCTGCTGGTGCAGCTGTCCGATAGTCATCTGTTTGCCGCGGCGGGCGGCCGGCTGCTGGGCATGGACACCCAGGACAGCCTGCAGCGGGTGGTCGAGCGGGTGCTCGAGGAGCAACCGCGGGTCGACCTGATGCTGGCCAGCGGCGACCTGTCCCAGGATGGTTCGCTGGCCTCCTACCAGCGCTTTCGCCAACTGACCGGGGTGATTCCGGGCGCGGCGCGCTGGTTTCCCGGCAATCACGACGAACTGCCGGCCATGCGCAGCGCCTGCGTCGACAGCGAACTGCTGGAACCGGTGATCGACCTGGGTGCCTGGCGTATCGTGCTGCTCGACTCCTCGATTCCCGGCGCGGTGCCCGGTCATCTGGGGGCGGAGCAACTGGCCCTGCTGGAACGGGCCCTGGCGGAGGCGCCGCAGCGCCATCACCTGATTTGTTTCCACCATCACCCGGTATCCATCGGCTGTCGCTGGATGGAACCGATCGGCCTGCGCAATCCCGAGGCCCTGTTCGCTGTGCTCGACCGCTTTCCCCAGGTGCGGGCGCTGCTCTGGGGGCATATCCACCAGGAGTTCGATCAACTGCGCCAGGGCGTGCGCCTGCTGGCCTCGCCCTCGACCTGCGTGCAATTCGCCCCGGGCAGCGAGGAATTCCAGGTCGACGGGGAGTCGCCCGGCTACCGCTGGCTGCGCCTGCACGACGATGGCCGCCTGGACACCGGGGTGTCACGGGTGACCGGCATCCAGTTCGATGTGGATTACACCATCAAAGGTTATTGAACCCGGTTCCCGCCTGGGCGCCACGGCTGTCCGCAGCGTGTTCGGCTTTGCTACAGTGCGCGCCAGACGATTGAGGAAGTGCCCGCGTGTCCGCCGATCCCCCCTCCCTGCTCTACCTGCATGGCCTGAACAGCTCGCCGACCTCGCGCAAGGCCAGCGAACTGGTCGAGGTCATGACGACCCTGGGCCTGGCCGGACGCCTGCGCGTACCGGCCCTGCACCACCACCCGCGCCAGGCCATCGCCCAGCTCGAGGCGCTGATCGCCGAGCTGGGCCGGCCGGTGCTGGTCGGCAGCTCCCTGGGCGGCTACTATGCGACCTTTCTCGCCGAGCGCCACGGCCTCAAGGCGTTGCTGATCAATCCCGCGGTGCGTCCGCACCGCCTGTTCGACGGTCATCTGGGTCCGCAGCAGAACCTCTACAGCGGCGAAACCTGGGAACTGACCGAGGCTCACGTACAGGCCCTGGCCGAGCTGGACGTGCCGCCGCCACAAGACCCCGCGCGTTACCAGGTGTGGTTGCAGACCGCCGACGAGACCCTCGACTACCGTCAGGCCGCGGTCTATTACCGGGCCTGTGCGTTACGTATCCAGGCCGGCGGCGACCATGGTTACCAGGGTTTCGCCGAGCGCCTGCCGGCCCTGCTGGCCTTTGCCGGTTTCGCCTCCGCTTTGTAGCGCGCGTCGACCTTTACGATTTTTGACCCCGAGAGGCCCCATGACCTACAACGCCGACGCCATCGAAGTCCTTTCCGGCCTCGATCCGGTGCGCAAACGCCCGGGCATGTACACCGACACCAGCCGGCCCAATCACCTGGCCCAGGAAGTGATAGACAACAGCGTCGACGAGGCCCTGGCCGGCCACGCCCGCTCGGTGCAGGTGATACTGCATGAGGACAACTCCCTGGAAGTCAGCGATGACGGCCGGGGCATGCCGGTGGACATCCACCCGGAAGAGGGCGTCTGCGGCGTCGAACTGATCCTGACCAAGCTGCATGCCGGCGGCAAGTTCTCCAACAAGAACTACCAGTTCTCCGGCGGCCTGCATGGTGTGGGCATCTCGGTAGTCAACGCCCTGTCGACCCGGGTCGTGGTCACGGTCAAGCGCGACGGCCAGGAATACAGCATGGGCTTCGCCGACGGCTACAAGGCCAGCGAGCTGGAAGTCATAGGCACTGTGGGCAAACGCAACACCGGCACCCGGGTGCATTTCTGGCCGGACCCCAAGTATTTCGATACGCCGAAATTTTCCGTCAGCCGCCTCAAGCATGTGCTCAAGGCCAAGGCCGTGCTCTGCCCGGGGCTGCTGGTCAGTTTTGAGGACAAGGCCAGCGGCGAACGCCTCGAGTGGCATTACGAAGACGGCCTGCGCTCCTACCTGGTGGATGCGGTAACCGACAGCCTGCGCCTGCCGGACGAGCCCTTCTGCGGCAGCCTGGCGGGCAACAAGGAGGCGGTGGACTGGGCCCTGCTGTGGCTGCCCGAGGGCGGCGACGCGGTGCAGGAAAGCTATGTCAACCTGATCCCCACCGCCCAGGGCGGCACCCACGTCAATGGCTTGCGCCAGGGCCTGCTGGATGCCATGCGCGAGTTCTGCGAGTTCCGCAGCCTGCTGCCGCGCGGCGTCAAGCTGGCGCCTGAGGACGTCTGGGAGCGGATCGCCTTCGTCCTTTCGATGAAGATGCAGGAGCCGCAATTCTCCGGGCAGACCAAGGAACGCCTGTCGTCCCGGGAAGCCTCCGCCTTCGTCTCCGGGGTGGTCAAGGACGCCTTCAGCCTGTGGCTCAACACCAACCCCGAGCTGGGCCTGCAACTGGCCGAGCTGGCGATCAACAACGCCGGGCGCCGGCTCAAGGCCGGCAAGAAGGTCGAGCGCAAGCGCATCACCCAGGGCCCGGCGCTGCCGGGCAAACTGGCCGATTGCGCCGGGCAGGACCCGATGCGCTCGGAGCTGTTCCTGGTCGAGGGCGATTCCGCTGGCGGTTCGGCCAAGCAGGCGCGGGACAAGGAGTTCCAGGCGATCCTGCCGCTGCGCGGCAAGATCCTCAATACCTGGGAGGTCGACGGCGGCGAGGTGCTGGCCAGCCAGGAGGTGCACAACATAGCCGTCGCCATCGGCGTCGACCCCGGCGCGGCGGACCTGAGCCAGTTGCGCTACGGCAAGATCTGCATCCTGGCCGACGCCGACTCCGACGGCCTGCACATCGCCACCTTGCTCTGTGCCCTGTTCGTTCGGCATTTCCGTCCGCTGGTGGACGCCGGCCACGTTTACGTGGCGATGCCGCCGCTGTACCGCATCGACCTGGGCAAGGAGATCTTCTATGCCCTGGACGAGGGCGAACGCGACGGCATTCTCGAGCGCCTGCTGGCCGAAAAGCGCCGCGGCAAACCCCAGGTCACCCGCTTCAAGGGCCTGGGCGAGATGAACCCGCCGCAGCTGCGCGAGACCACCATGGACCCCAATACCCGGCGCCTGGTGCAGCTGACCCTGGCCGATTACGCCATGACCGAGGAATTGATGGACATGCTGCTGGCGAAGAAACGCGCCGGCGACCGCAAAAGCTGGCTGGAGTCCAAGGGCGACCTGGCCGAGGTGCTGGCCTGATGCGTCACCTGCTCGTGGCGCTGCTGCTGTCGGCCGCCTCGCCGCTGGTCCAGGCCCTGGAAGAACTGCAACTGCTGGCCGAGCAGCCGGTGGACGGCATGCCCCAGGGCAACCTGTCCGGTCTGGCCTGGTGCGGCGAGGCGCTCTGGGCCGTGTCGGACCGCGAGGACGATCGCCTGTACCGGCTCGAGGGTTCAGGCAACAGCGCCTGGCAGGCCCGCGCCGAGGCCTTCGAGGCGCCCGCGGCGCCGCCCAGCGGCCTGCCCTGGGGGCTGCGCATGCGCAACTGGGCCAATGGCCAGGTGCGTGGCGGCCAGCTGGATTTCGAGGACCTGAGCTGCGATGCCGCCGGTACCCGCTACCTGGTCAGTGAGACCCGCGCGGCGGTGCTGCGCCTGCCGCTGGCCGGTTCCCCGGGCTGGCTGGTGCTGCCGGCCAACCTGACGCGCCAGGCTCGCGCCAATGGCCTGTTGCTGCAGTTCAATGCGGCGTTCGAAGGCCTGGCCCTCGACCCGGCCGGTGAGCGCCTGTGGCTGGTGGCCGAGCGCGAGCGCCGTGGCCTGCTGGCGTTGCAGCGCCAGCAGACGACCTGGGGCTGCAGCGGCGGCTGCGTGCTGCTCAGCGAAGGCGGCGTCGAGTCGCTTCCGGGCGCGCCGCAGGGCCAGGCCCTGGCCCGGGATTTCTCCGCGCTGGTGTTCTTCGGTGAGCGACTGTTCACCCTCGAGCGCCAGGGCCAGCGGATTTGCCGGCGCAGCCCGGATGGCTCCGTGGAACGCTGCTGGTCCTTTGCCGCGGAGGCCGCCAGCGCCGCGCGGCGTTACGACCAGCCCTATGGCATGGCCGAGGGCCTGTGGCTGGACGAGCAGGGCGCCTGGATCGGCCTGGACAACGGCGGCCTGGCCCGCGGCGACGGC
>DATDTH010000229.1:0-4697 GCA_035290985.1 Pseudomonas sp.
GAAGCAGAACATCAGCCTGGCGACCATCCAGTCACCATTGGGCAGCCAGTTCCGCATCACCGGCCTGGACGGTCAGGGCGAGTCGTCCGAGCTGGCCCTGCTGCTGCGTGCCGGTGGCCTGGCGGCGCCGATGTACTTCGCCGAGGAGCGCACCATAGGCCCGAGCCTGGGTGCCGACAATATCGTCAAGGGTATCGATGCCTCGATCTGGGGCATGATCCTGGTGTCGCTGTTCATCATCGCCATCTACCGCTTCTTCGGCGTACTGGCCACGGCGGCCCTGGCGCTGAACATGGTCCTGCTGCTGGCAATGATGTCGATGCTGGGGGCGACCCTGACCCTGCCGGGTATCGCCGGTATCGTGCTGACCATGGGCATGGCGGTGGACGCCAACGTGCTGATCTTCTCGCGGATCCGCGAGGAAATCGCCAATGGCATGTCGATCCAGCGTGCGATCCATGAGGGTTATGACCGGGCGTACTCAGCGATCATCGACGCCAACCTGACCACCTTGCTGGTCGGCGGCATCCTGTTCGCCATGGGCACCGGGCCGGTGAAGGGCTTTGCCGTGACCCTGTCGCTGGGCATCATCACCTCGATGTTCACGGCGATCATGGTCACCCGCGGCATGGTCAACCTGATGTTCGGTGGGCGTGACTTCAAGAAGTTGTGGATTTAAGGGGCTCAGATGATGCGTACGATCAACTTTATGGGCGCGCGCAATCTTGCGTTCGCCGGCACGCTGTTACTGACTGTGCTGGCCTTGGGCAGTCTGTTCACGAAGGGCCTGAACTTCGGCCTGGATTTCACCGGTGGCACTCTGATCGAGCTGGCCTACGAGAAACCGGCCGACCTGGGTCAGATTCGCGAGCAACTGGAGGTCAGTGGCTACAAGAATGCGGTGGTGCAGAGCTTCGGCGCCACCACCGACGTGCTGGTGCGCATGCCGGGTGACGATCCGCAGTTGGGAACCCAGGTTTCCGCTTCCCTGCGCGAGGCCGATGCCGGCAATCCGGCCACGGTCAAGCGGGTCGAGTTCGTCGGCCCCCAGGTCGGTGAGGAGCTGCGCGACCAGGGCGGGCTGGGCATGTTGCTGGCCCTGGGCGGGATCATGCTCTACCTGGCCTTCCGCTTTCAGTGGAAGTTCGCGGTGGGTGCCATCGTTTCGCTGATCCACGACGTGATAGTGGCGGTGGGGATCATCTCGTTCTTTCAGATCACCTTCGACCTGACGGTGTTGGCGGCGGTGCTGGCGATCATCGGTTACTCGCTGAACGACACAATCGTGGTCTTCGACCGGGTGCGGGAAAATTTCAGGGTGCTGCGCAAGGCCAGCCTGATCGAGAACATCAACATTTCCACCACCCAGACGCTGCTGCGGACCATGGCGACCTCGATCTCGACCTTGCTGGCGATCGCGGCCTTGCTGATCTGGGGTGGCGACAACCTGTTCGGGTTCTCCATCACGCTCTTTATTGGTGTGCTGGCGGGTACCTACTCCTCGATCTATATCGCCAACGTGGTGCTGGTCTGGCTGGCCCTGAGCGTGGACGATCTAATCCCGCCGGTGGTGGCTGAAGAGGTGGATGAGCGTCCCTGATTCGTGACCGCGCTGGCGTTTGGCTGGATAACCGAAACGAGTCGTGAACTTGTCCTAAGTTATTGATGTCCAAGGCTAGGTATAACAAATCGTGTCAGTGCTAGCCTGGAGGTTCATGTGAATAAGTCGATGCTGGTGGGTGCGGTGCTGGGTGCGGTGGGTGTCACTGCCGGTGGTGCCGTGGCTACCTACAGCTTGGTGAATGCTCCCGAGTACGCCGAAGTGTTGGCCGTGCAGCCGCTCAAGGAAACTATCAAGACCCCGCGCGAGGTCTGCAAGGATGTGTCCGTGACCCGGCAGAAGCCGGTCAAGGATCAGCATCAGATAGTCGGTAGCGTGATAGGTGCGGTTGCCGGTGGTTTGCTGGGCAATCAGGTCGGCGGTGGCAATGGCAAGAAGATCGCCACTGTCGCCGGTGCCGCAGCCGGTGGCTACGCCGGTAACAAGGTGCAGGAAAACATGCAGGCGGGTGCTACCTACACCACCACCGAAACCCGTTGCAGCACGGTCTACGATGCCAGCGACAAGGTGGTGGGCTATCAGGTGAAGTACCTGCTCGATGGCAAGGAAGGCCAGGTGCGCATGGACCGTGATCCGGGAAACCGCATCCCCCTGGACGAGTCTGGCCGGTTGGTGCTGGCCGAGCCGAGCCGAAGCGTGCAGTAAGCGAATAGCGAAAACGAAAAAGCGCCCTGCGGGGCGCTTTTTTATTGTCCACTCAGAGCCCTTTGTTCAGCCGCTCGCGGGTTGCACCCGCCCTACGGAAAGCGGCCGTGCCTTGGGGCAGGTGCAGCCTACGTTGATTGCATGATCCCTGTCTGCGCAGGCATAAAAAAACCGGCGCGAGGCCGGTTTTCTGGATGGTGCTGGTTTAGCGTTTCATCGAGGGCGACAGGTGCGGCTGGATGGCAGTCAGCACGGCCTTGAAGCACTTGGTGTTGCCGGCCACGATATGGCCTTTTTCCAGGAAGTCATGACCGCCGGTGAAATCGCTCACCAGGCCGCCCGCTTCCTGGATCAGCAGCGCGCCAGCGGCCATGTCCCACTCGGACAGGCCGAACTCCCAGAACGCGTCGAAGCGGCCCGCGGCCACATAGGCCAGGTCCAGGCTGGCGGCGCCCGCGCGGCGAATGCCGGCGGTCTGGCCGACCAGGCTGCGGAACATGTTCAGGTAGTTGTCCAGGTTGTCGAGCTGGCTGTCGCGGAACGGGAAGCCGGTGCCGATCAACGCGCCTTCCAGGCTCTTGCGTGGGCTGACGCGCAGGCGGCGGCCATTGAGGGCGGCGCCACGGCCACGGCTGGCGGTGAATTCTTCCTGGCGGACCGGGTCCAGGACCACGGCATGCTCGAGGCGGCCGCGGTATTTGCAGGCGATGCTGACGGCGAAGTGCGGCACGCCGCGGATGAAGTTGGTGGTGCCGTCCAGCGGATCGATAATCCACAGGTAGTCGGTGCCGTCGCCACTGCCCGGGTGCATGCCGCTTTCTTCGCCGAGTATGCCGTGGGTCGGGTAGGCTTTGCGCAGCGCGGCGATGATGCTTTGTTCGGCCGCCCGATCGATTTCGGTGGCGTAATCTTTGGCATCCTTCTCGACGGCCGAGATGGTGTCCAGGCGCTCGATGGAGCGGAAGATCAGTTCTGCGGCGCTGCGGGCTGCGCGCAGCGCGATATTCAGCATGGGCTGCATGGAGGTTTCACCTGGGTCGTTAAAGAAAGCCGAATATAGTATCAGAAAAGCTTGGCGGATGAAGTGCGCTCTGCGCTGCGCGTGGCGTTTGCCGGGGGGCTTCTGTAAGCTTTGCTCCCCTTTGTCCCATGTGTGAGCGCTCCAGTTGCTGCAGAACATTCGTGTGATCCTGGTCAATACCAGTCATCCCGGCAATATCGGTGGTGCGGCGCGCGCCATGAAGAACATGGGCCTGTCGCGCCTGGTGCTGGTCGATCCGCTGGATTTTCCCAGTCACGAGGCGGTATCCCGGGCCTCGGGGGCCAGCGATATCCTGGACGGCGCCCAGGTGGTCGCCACCCTCGAGGAGGCCCTGGTCGGTTGCAGTCTGGTGTTCGGTACCAGTGCGCGGGACCGGCGCATTCCCTGGCCCCTGCAGGATCCGCGCGAGTGCGGCACCGCGGTGTGCGCCGAGGCGGGTGCGGGCGGGGACGTGGCCCTGGTGTTCGGTCGCGAGTACGCCGGCCTGACCAATGAGGAACTGCAGCGCTGTCACTTCCATGTGCATATCCCCACGAACCCCGACTTCAGTTCGCTGAACCTGGCGGCCGCGGTGCAGGTGCTGGGTTACGAGGTGCGCATGGCCTGGCTGGCGTCCCAGGGGCAGCCGAGCAAGGTGGAGAAGTTCGAGGTGACCTCGGTGCGCAGCGAGCAGCTGGTGACCATGGACGAACTCGAGCTGTTTTATGGCCACCTGGAAAGCACCCTGGTCGAGATCGGTTTCCTCGATCCGGAGAATCCACGCCACCTGATGGCGCGGTTGCGCCGGCTGTTCAGTCGCAGCGCGGTCAGCAAATCGGAAATGAATATTCTGCGCGGCATCCTGACCGAGACCCAGAAGACCGCGCGCGGATTGCCCCATAAGCGGAGGGTTGACGATGTTTGAGCGTATGCGGGAAGACATTCAGAGCGTATTCCATCGTGATCCGGCGGCGCGTAATGCCTTCGAGGTCCTGACCTGCTACCCGGGGCTGCATGCCATCTGGCTGTATCGCCTGTCCCATGGGCTCTGGGGTTATGGCTGGAAATGGCTGGCGCGGGTGGTGTCGAACCTGGGGCGCTGGCTGACCGGGATCGAGATCCATCCGGGGGCGAAGATCGGTCGGCGTTTCTTTATCGATCACGGCATGGGTATCGTCATAGGCGAGACCGCCGAGATCGGCAACGACGTGACCCTCTACCAGGGTGTGACCCTGGGTGGCACCAGCTGGAACAAGGGCAAGCGCCATCCCACCCTGGAGGACGGCGTGGTGGTCGGGGCTGGCGCCAAGGTGCTGGGGCCCTTTACGGTGGGCGCGGGGGCCAAGGTGGGGTCCAATGCGGTGGTGACCAAGGCGGTCCCGGCGGGCGCGACCGTGGTCGGGATTCCGG
>DATDTH010000230.1:0-4467 GCA_035290985.1 Pseudomonas sp.
CCCAACCAGGACGCCAGATCCCCGAGTATCCGCCCCTCGGGCACCAGCAGCTGACTGGGTCGCGCATCCCGCGCCAGCACCTCCAGCCAGCTCGCCAGCGCGGCATTCTCGTAGGCGAACAACGAGATCAAGCGCGCCTCGGGCACCCGCTGCACACCCAGCGACTGCAGAAAGCGTGTTTGCGCCCCGGCATCGGCCTGAAAGGCCCGGCGCCGGGCGAGCAAATCAGGCTCGCGCAGCAAGCCGCCGGTCTCGGCGGTGAAACCGGGAAAGAAGAAGAATTTCCGCAAGCCGTTCGATTGCAGCGAGGGCAGCCCGTGGCAACCGCCCACCCAATCCTCAGCACTGAGGTACTCCAGGTTCAGCCACAGGACCTTGTCCGCTCGCGTCGCCATGGCCTCGATATAGGTGGATGGCAACTGGCAGGCAAAGGCTTCCACCACCACGTCCGCCGGCGCCTGCGGCAACCAGGGCGCGGGCCATTGGCAAACCTCCACCCCTTGCTGCCACTGCCGCGCGGCAGCGGGATCGGCCTGCGGACAGAGCCGCACGAAGGCCGCCAGCTCATCCACCCACAAGCGCACACCCTGGCCCTGTTCGGTCGCCAGCTGCCGGGCCAGACGCCAGGTGACCCCGATGTCGCCGTAGTTGTCGACAACGCTGCAGAAGATGTCCCAGGTAACTTTCATACAAAGTAAATCCGGCAAACGAATGAGAGCCATCCCGGCCTGTATTGGCAGTGGACGCGAACAAGGCGGCTGTTTATGCGCCCCTGCCTGGGCAGAAGAAGCCGCCTCATTCCGCGTGCGCACCCTGGCTGCACGGCCTGTAGGACACTGCCCTTATGCCGAGTCAGTGATCGACTTGGCGACTCAAGCGTTTATCGCTCACGCCGCCCATTTTACCGACTACCCTGACACCCGGCAGCGCAGCAAGCACCGCGATCTTATCGACGCGGCCATGCTAATCCCTGAGTAGGAGATTCACCATGATCAAGGATGACAAAGGTTGGCTATTGCCCTGTGGCTTGCTGTTGGCCATGGTTGCGCTGGATGCCAACGCACAGTTCTACACCCTGACTGATCTGGGCAGCCTGGTCAGCGCCTCCTACAGCGTCCCCCATAGCCTCAACGAGAACAGCGACGTGGTCGGCTACAGTTACGCGGGCACAGCCGCGCATGCCTTTCTCTCGACGGCCTCCGGCATGCAGGACCTCGGCACCCTGGGTGGTTCGGTCAGCTATGCCTACGGCACCAACGACCAGGATCAAGTGGTCGGCTATAGCACCCAGGGCGGTGCCGAGCGGGCCTATATCTGGTCGGCGGCGACCGGCATGCGGGCCATCGGCAGCCTCGGCGGGGTCAATAGCTATGCGCGGGAAATCAACGATGCGGGCGTCGTCACCGGTTACAGCCAGGTGAGTAGCGGCAAATACCATGCCTTTATCTGGGCCGAGGCCATCGGCATGCACGACCTGGGCAGCCTCGGTGGCGCCAGCAGCAATAGCTACGCCACGGGGATCAACGGCTTCGGTGCCGTCGCCGGTTTCAGCCATATTGGCGGCAACGCCCATGCCTTTATCTGGGACGGTATCCAGGGCATGCGCGACCTGGGCACCCTGGGCGGCACCAACAGCTACGGCAAGGCCATCAGCAATACCGGTAGGGTGGTGGGCTACAGCACGGTCGGCGACGCAGAGCATGCCTTCATCTGGTCCGAGGCCAGCGGAATGCTCGACCTGGGCACCCTCGGTGGCACCAACAGCTATGCGAAGGGTGTCAACGATGCCGGGCAGGTCGTCGGCCAGAGCGACACCCCCGCCACGTCGCACGCCTTCGTCTGGTCGCAGGCCAGCGGGATGCTGGATCTCAATAGCCTGACCTATGGCATGGACGACTGGATCCTCGAGGCCGGCCTGGGGATCAATGGCCGAGGCCAGATAGTCGCCCTCGGCAAGAATGCCAAGGGGCGCTACCATGCGGTCCTGCTGACGCCGCGCTGAGCAGGTGCGCCGGCGTGCCCTCGACCCGATCGGTCTGACCGCCCCTGGTACGAACCCCGCGCCCGACTGCCCGATAGCCTGGCGTCGAACCCCGGAGCCTGCGGCCGTATCAATCGTGCCAGCAAAACGACGCCCCACGGCAGACACAAGTCGTTCTTTCTATTGGATTTTTTCCGCGAACTCGAGGGGAGCCGATTTCATACAGCGGCGGCCTACGTCTTGCCTGCCCAATAAAGTGTCAACTACGTACGACCTTGGCACACGCAAAGGTTCAAAAAAATCGTGTTTTAGCGCACAGAGTCTTCGACTCCATATCGACAAGTGAAGCGTCTTTGATATAGCTTATTCAATGATTTGCCAGGAACGGCCTGTAACACGGATGACAGGCCTGCGCAGAACCGCTGCGCTCCGCACGAGTCGTTTGATTAGTCCCAAGGAAGGGAAAATCGCACATGGAAAGGCGCAATGCCCCATTTCGGGCGCATTTATTCAATAAGGTCCAGGCCGGGAAATTCCTCGGCTGGATGCTGCTGTTCGCCGCCCTGGCGCTGCTCTCGGACGCCATAGATCCGGACCTGCTCGACCCCAGCAGTCAGAAATTCATCCTGTTGCTCGGTGCCCTCGGCACCTGGCGCTATGGCAACGCCGTGGTCCACTACCTGCGCTGCCTGTATTTCCTGCACTGGAAGTTCCCGCGCATGCGCCGCGCGGTCGAGCGCATGGGCGATGCCGCCCTGCCCTCGCACCTGTTCATGGTGGTGACCAGCTTCCGCATCCCCACCCTCACCACCTTCCGCGTCTACCGCTCGGTTTTCCAGGAAGCCCAGCGCCTGCCGGTGCCCTGCACCGTGATCGCCTCCATAGTCGAGAAGGCCGACGAGGACTTCATCAAGCAGATCATGCGCCGCGAAGTACAGGGCCGCAGCGATATCCGCCTGGTGATAGTACGGGCCCGCGGCACCGGCAAACGCGACGGCCTGGCCCACGCCTTCCGCGCCCTGTCACGGCAGATGCCGCTGGACGATGCGGTGGTCGGCGTGGTGGACGGCGACACCATGATGCTGCCCGGCTGCGTGGAGAACGCAGTGAAGTTCTTCGCCTACCTGCCCAGCGTCGGCGGCATCACCACCAACGAATTCTGCGAAGTGGAAGGCGGCAAGCTGATCCGCGAATGGCACTCGCTGCGCTTCGTCCAGCGCCACGTCAACATGTGCTCGATGGCCCTGTCGCGGCGGGTGCTGACCATGACCGGACGGCTGTCGTTCTTCCGCGCCAGCGTGATGATCGAGCCGGCCTTCATTCACGACGTCGAGGCCGACTTCCTCGAACACTGGCGCCTCGGCCGCTTCCAGTTCCTCACCGGCGATGACAAATCCTCCTGGTTCAGCCTGATGCGCGCCGGCTGGGACACCTTCTACGTGCCCGACAGCAACACCATGACGGTGGAGCATCCGCCCGACAGCAACTTCTTCCGCGCATCGCGCCAGCTGATGTTCCGCTGGTACGGCAATTCCCTGCGGCAAAATTTCCGCGCCACCAAGTTACTGGGCTTCCGTCAATTAGGGGCATTGACCATGTACGTGCTGTATGACCAACGGGTTTCCATGTGGACATCGCTGCTCGGGCTGACCAGTTCGTTGATCGCCGGACTGGTGTACGGCATGCAGTTCTTCATCGCCTACCTGTTCTGGGTATTGCTGACCCGCACCCTGGTGACCCTGCTGTACCACTTCGCCCAGCACCCCATCGATCCGCTCTATCCGCTGGTGCTCTATTACAACCAGATTATCGGCTCGCTAATGAAGGTCTATGCGCTCTTCCATCTCGACCAGCAAAGCTGGACGCGGCAGAAAACCACCCTCAGTTCCACCGCCTCCGCCGTCGATCTCGCCCTGAACCGCTGGTCCTCGAAGACCATGCTGGTTTCCGCGATGTCGCTGTTCTTCGGCGCTGTCGTGCTCCTGCTTGAGCTTACTCAACGCTAGCCCCGAGACCCTGTCTATGAACATAGCCACCAGCCTCTCCCCGAATGTCGTCCATGAAGCCATAGACGAGCGTCAGTACGTGCGCACCCCGGTGCCGGCCAAGGTCGTACTCACCGGCCCGGACGGTCCGTTGAAGTGCGAAATCCGCGACATCTCCCTAGGAGGGCTCGGCCTGCTCTGCAGCCATCCCCTGATGATCGGCGCCCTCTACCCCGCCTCGATCCAGCTGCGGCTCTCGGCGCTTGACCTGAACATCGACGCCAAGCTTCGCGTGGTCTCGCGCCAGGGCAATGAGGTGGGTACCGAGTTCATCGAACTGGACGCGCAGAAGCGCGACATCCTGCGCTACATCATCAGTTCCTACATGTCCGGCGAGATCGCCGACGTCAACGGCCTGTTCAATGTGATGCAACGGGAGAGCTACATCAAACAGCGCAAGAAGAGCGCTGGCATCTCCCGGACACTCACCGAACGCCTGCA
>DATDTH010000231.1:0-3212 GCA_035290985.1 Pseudomonas sp.
TCCGGGGCAGCGGTGTCCCGGGATGATCGGGCGCCTCTGGATACCCGCCTTCGCGGGTATGACGAGTATGTGGGGGCGGCTCCCGCAGGCAGCCAGACTTTTCCTGAAAATGCTCTAGCAAACCAAAAACCCGGCCAGTAGGCCGGGTATTTTATGGAGCAAGCACAGAGCAGAGGTCGGTGTTGTCCCTCAGGCTTTACTGATCAGATTGCCGGCATGCAGCCCACATTCCTTCTGGGTGGCTTCCTCCCACCACCAGCGGCCTTCGCGTTCGTGCTGGTTGGGCAACACCGGGCGGGTGCAGGGCTCGCAGCCGATGCTGACGAAGCCACGCTCGTGCAGGCTGTTATAGGGCAGTTCGAGCATGCGGATATAGCCCCAGACTTCCTCGCTGGTCATCCGCGCCAGGGGATTGAACTTGATCAGCGGCCGCTCGGCCGTGGAAAACGCGCCGTCCAACTCCAGGGCCGCCACCTCGCTGCGGGTACCCGGACTCTGGTCACGGCGCTGGCCGGTGGCCCAGGCTTTGACGCCGGACAGTTTGCGCTTGAGCGGCGCGATCTTGCGGATGCCACAGCACTCGCCGTGGCCGTCCTTGTAGAAGCTGAACAGGCCCTTTTCCTTGACCATGGCTTCCAGGGCCGCGGCGTCGGGGGAGAGCACTTCGATGGCGATACCATAGTGTTCGCGCACCTGCTCGATAAAACGGTAGGTCTCCGGGTGCAGGCGTCCGGTATCGAGGCTGAAAACCTTGAGGTTCTTGTTCAGTTTCCAGGCCATGTCCACCAGGACCACGTCCTCGGCGCCGCTGAAGGAGATCCACAGCTCGTCGCCGAAATGCTCGAAGGCCAGTTTTAGAATGTCCTGGGGGGATTTACCGGCATAGGCCGCGGCCAGTTCGGCGACATCGAAGGGGGGGCTCATCAGGCAGGCTTCCTTGGGTAAGTGGCGCTTGGCGCTCTGTGCCGGGATGGTAGCAAAAATGCGTTATGCTTCTAAATAACCAAGTTCTATGTGTACTGCGCATTTTGGGTATAAGAGCTGCGTTGCACCGCGTCGGGCGAGCGGCTAGAGTGCCGGCTTTCTTAAAAGTCTCTCGAGGAATGCCCTGTGGAAATTGCCTGTCTCGACCTGGAAGGCGTCTTGGTGCCGGAAATCTGGATCGCCTTCGCGGAAAAAACCGGGATCGACGCGCTCAAAGCGACCACCCGGGATATTCCCGATTACGACGTGCTGATGCAGCAGCGCCTGCGTATCCTCGACGAGCATGGTTTGAAACTGGCCGATATCCAGGCGGTGATTGCCACCCTCAAGCCCCTGGAGGGCGCCGTGGAATTCGTCGACTGGCTGCGCGAGCGCTTCCAGGTGGTGATACTGTCGGACACTTTCTACGAGTTCTCCCAGCCGCTGATGCGCCAGCTTGGTTTCCCGACCCTGCTGTGCCACAAGCTGATCACCGACGAAACCGATCGGGTGGTCAGCTACCAGCTGCGCCAGAAGGATCCGAAGCGCCAGTCGGTGCTGGCTTTCAAGAGCCTGTACTACCGGGTGATAGCCGCCGGCGACTCGTACAACGACACCACCATGCTCGCCGAAGCTCACGCTGGCATTCTGTTCCATGCGCCGGACAACGTGATTCGCGAATTTCCGCAGTTCCCCGCTGTGCATAGCTTCGAGGCGCTCAAGCGCGAATTTATCAAGGCCTCGAACCGCGAGTTGACCTTTTAACCCTAGGGTCTGCCCGCAGGAAAAACCGGAGCCCGAAGGGGCTCCGGTTTTTTTATTCCTCTGGCCTGCTAAGCGTATCGGTTGGTGCCCCGGTCACCGGTGCGGTAGACGGAGGGCGAGACGGTTTCCCAACGCTTGAAGGCCCGACGAAAATTGGCCATGTCCGTGTAGCCCAGGGTGTAGGCGATTTCCTGAATGCTCATGCGTCCCGCCTTCAGGTGTTCCACGGCCAGGGTATGGCGCACCTCTTCCAGAATCGCCTTGAACGAGGTGCCTTCGGCCTGCAAGCGCCGGTGAAGGGTGCGCGGGGTCAGGTGAAAAAGCCGTGCGGTGAGGTTGAGCGAAGGGAAGCCGCCCTGCTTTTCCAGCATCACCCGCCTGACGCGGGCACTCATGGAGGTTTTCTGGGACAGCCGCTCCAGTTCGCGTTGGCAGATTAGTTCGGCTTCGCGGAAGGTGCCTGGATCGGCCATTTTCAAGGGCAGGTCGATCATGCCCGGCGGCAGGGTGAAGCCGGCCCAGGCCTGACCATAACGCACCTCGCACTTGAACAGGTCGGCGGCCAGTGCGGCATGCTCCGGCCTGTCGAATGGAAAGGCCACCTGCTCAATGCCATAGGCGCCCAGGGTGATGTAATCCAGGATGTTCTTGATGGCTAGCAGCACCGCTTCCAGTACCGGCTGGCGAATGCCGTCCAGCGGCTGGGGCTCCGTGAATAGGATGCGATCCTGGCCGTCGTGCACGGTATGGCTGATGGAGACCAGGGAGGTGCGCAAGCCGATGTAGCGCTCGACCAGTTGCACGGCCTGGCGCAGTGTGGCGCTGTTCATGGCCGCGTAACCGAGGATGCCATGGGTGTTCACCACCAGTCGCTCCCCGACCAGCAGGCCGAAGGCCGGTTCTCCGGTGACCTGCAGCGCGTCCTCGATCAGTCGCTGAAAGCGCGCGTAGGGGGCCACGAACGAGGCCTGGTCCAGTTGCGCCTCGTGCAGTGCATGCGCCTCAAGCCAGCCCTGCCTATCCGCGCCCATATCACTGACTTGCTCGGCGATCTGGCGGATGTACTGCATCGGCAAGGTGAAGTCCTGCATGGGGCTCGGTCCTGTTGCTGCGCAGGGGTGCGTTGCCTGGATTGTCAATAAATGACCTGTCGAATGTCAATCGTGAACCTCTCTGCCCGCGCGGGGCGCGGCATAGGATTCAGGCACTGCGCGCCGAGTGCCGAGCCCCTGGAGGACCCATGTTTGCGTTCCTGTCGAAAAAGAAGCCGACCACGGCCACCATCAATGCCCAGGTCATCGGGGTCGACCCGAAGGAAACCCTGCTGCAGGCCGCCCTGCGCCAGGGCATCGATTTTCCCCACAGTTGCCGCGTCGGGGGCTGCGCCGCCTGTAAATGCCGGTTGCTGGAGGGCAAGGTCAAGGAGCTGACCGAAACGGGCTATATCCTCTCGGATGCCGAGCTGGATCAGGGCTATATCCTCG